>CALVXF010000073.1 GCA_944368875.1 uncultured Bacilli bacterium | reverse complement strand
TAACTTCTATATTATCATTGCCATTTTTATCTTTATAAATAATTATATTGCCATGTTCATCCATTGTTCTGCCTCCCGTTTTTAATAATTGATACTATAATAGTAAAGTTGTCATCATTCTCTTTGCTTTTTAATTTATTTAGCATAATATGCTTGTTGTCTAACTTTCCTTTAAATTAAAGCAATTTTACTATTTTTTCATTTTGTGTCATTTGGTACAACTTAGCCAATTTGTAAGTCCCATATGTTCTTTTTCCGCATCTGATCTATTGTATATAATTTCTGCTGCAGTTTGATGAGATACTGCATAATGTATTTTATTTTGTACTTTTTTAAAAAATTTAATTGTAGTAGGAGATTTAGAATCATTTTTTGCTATTTTTTAGTTAATTTTTTAAAAAACGTGCAAGATCTCGATGCTCGCAAACTCTTTATTTATAAGGATTTCCAAAAAGGGTTTACTAAACCGGTATCAAGCAGTTAATACTTCCTTTTTGAAAACTTTTTTCTTCATTTGTCATTGTTTTCACTTCCTCATAAATCTATTTTATCATATATACTTTTTATCTATTATTTTTGGAATACAAATTAGTTAAAACTACATTTTATTATTTTTCTTTTAATAGCATACCATATCCCAAATCTGCATCAATTCTCTTAATAAAAGCAAACTTTTCATAAAATTTTTCCTTATTTTTAGATACACCTAAGTATACTCGTATATTAAGATTTTCTTGTTTTATTTCTTTAATTTTCTTTAATAACTTATTCATAATCATTATACCAATATTTTTTCTCTGATATTCTGGCATAATCATTACATCATGTATATTCATAAAACAGATGGTATCTCTCCAAAAATTACTATTTATCTATCTCTTCTGATAATAAATCAAAGTCAGATTTATATAACTTATCTTGTTTTACTCTATATTTTCCAAATTCTATGAGTGTTTTATCACAAACTATCTCATAAGAAATTTTTCCAACATCTTTTAAAATAATCCTAATTCACTAATTGGAAAAATACGAAAACTAGTCGTTCCAATAATATCGTCTTTATGAATTAAACCAAAAACTCTACTATCTGAAGAATTAATTCTATTATCTCCTAATACAAAATAATAATCTTCTGGTATAACATCATAACCAAAATCACTTAATTCAAAATCTGATGTTTTAGGAATATTACCAACATCTTCTGTTTGAATATTGTTAACAAATAATATATTATCTTTATAGGCAATATATTCACCGGGTAAACCTATGATTCTTTTAATTAATTTTTCACCATTTAAATCAATAACTACAACGTCAAGACGTTTATAATTTTTATTATATTTTTCTAATAATAATACATTGTTATCGTGTAAAGTTGGTTCCATTGATTGTCCATCAACAGTAACGGGAGTTATAATAAAAGTTCTAAGTAAAATAACAGTGACAATAATTGATGCATATATTATTATTTCCTTTATATATTTCATAATCTCACCTTTATTAATTATATCATACTAATAAAAAAAATTAGTAATTTCTTACTAATTTCTTTCTTTAATTTTAGCACTTTTTACTTGAGTTCTTAAATAATTTAATTTAGCTCTTCTAACTTTACCTTTACGTACCACTTCAACAGAATCAATAATTGGTGTATTAATTGGGAAAGTTCTTTCAACCCCTACACCTGCTGAAACTTTACGGACAATAAAGTTCTTACTGATACCGCTACCTTGAATAGCTGTAACAATACCTTCAAATGCTTGAATTCTGAATTTGTCATTTCCTTTAGAATCTGTTTCCTTAATTTTAACATTTACTCTTACTGTATCGCCAACACGAAATTCAGGAATATCAGTTCTAATTTGACTTTTAGTAATTTTGTCTACTAAATTCATCAATGTCACTCTCCTTATATAAAACTATGGTCATATCAGTTAAAATATGAAATTTGAAAGCCGAAAGCGGACCAAGTTGCAAATAGAATTGTATCATAATAGTATATAAAATGCAAGTATTTTAACGACTTTTTCCTTTTTCTTCTGTCTTTTCATAATTATAATACTTCATCTTTAATTCATACTCGATTAAATTTATCTTTTTTAATAATAATTCAATATAATGGCGATCTAAATACTGACTGTATTTTCTTTTAATAACACTTTTATAACGAGCTAGATTATTAATCGCTATTTCCAATTGAGAATTATCACCAGCTTCATCATCACTCAAATTAATGATATAGTCTAAATATAAGTTCAAACGTTTTTTTATTTTACGTTTTAGAATATGTTCAACAAATGAGTTATTAATAAAAACCATTTCATCGACTTTAATACCACTATATTTAACTTTATTTTTAGGTTTAAATTTAAATCCTGAGACACTTTGAGAATCAATTTTGGCGAGATTATTCCTTATATTTTTATCAACAGAATAACTTTTAGCCATACTATCATCTCTTTTCTAATAAATCAGGACGTCTTTCTTTTGTTCTTTTTAATTGTTCTTCATAACGCCATTTTTTAATATTTTCATGATGTCCCGAAAGCAAAACTTCTGGAACCAACATACCACGAAAATCAACTGGTTTAGTATAAACAGGATAATCTAATAAATGTGAGTTAAAAGAATCATTTTGGTGAGAATTTGTTTTGATGACACCATCTAATAAGCGCACTACTGCATCTGCAATAACCATACTGGCAAGTTCTCCACCAGTTAAAATATAATCCCCTATAGAAAGTTCTATATCAGCTAGGGTTCTAATGCGTTCATCAAACCCCTCGTAATGTCCACATATTATAATCAAGTGTTCTTCTTTTGTCAATGTATAAGCCATTTTTTGATTAAATGTCTGGCCTTGTGGGGTAAGTAAAATAACTTTACTATTTTCTTTTTTTAAAGATGCCACACAATCAAATATTGGTTGAGGCATTAATACCATTCCTTCGCCACCACCAAAAGCATAGTCATCAACTTTGTGATGAGGATCTAGTGAATAATCACGAAAATTATGAATATTAATGACTACTTGTTTTTTAGATATTGCTCTTTTTATAATAGACTCGTTTAAAAAGCCTTCAAACATATTTGGAAATAAAGTTAAAATATCAATGGTCATTAGTCATACCTACCACTTCTTCAACCAAAACTTTTTTTGCATTTAAATCAATCTTTTTTACAAATTCGCCAATATTAGGTATCATTTTACCTGTATCTAAAACAAGTATATCGTGTGCTTTACTTTTTAAAATATATTCTACTTTACCAATATATTTATCAGTATAAACATCTAAGCCAATTAAATCTTCGTCAAAATAGCCATCTATTTTTATATCATTACGATTTATATACAAGGCATCGCCCTTATAAACAATAACATCATTAATATTATCAATGCCTTCAAAAGTTATCATATCATAATTACGATGGACACGGTAAGTATTAACAACTTCTTTTTCTTTTCTTTTTCCTAGATAAACTTTCATTCCTTTTTTAAAAACTAAATCTTTATATTTAAAATCTGATGTTATACGAACTTCACCTTTAATACCATGCGTATTTACTAAATCACCAATATATATATACTTCATACAACTCACCTCATATTTAATTCATACGCTATAATACTAGTCGCAACACCAACATTTAAACTCTCACAATTAGCATTCATTGGAATATATAAATACTTATCACAAAAAGCCAAGATTTCTTCTTTTACACCATTACCTTCATTTCCCATAATTATAACATATTTAGCTGGTTTTGAAAATGTTTTTAACTCTTCATTACCATCTACTTTGGTCCCAATAATAGTATATTCTTGCTTTTTCAAATCTCCTAGTATTTGTGGTAAAGACGCAATTACGATATTGATTTTAAAAATCATACCCATTGATGAACGCAACACTTTTTCATTATATACATCTACACTATCCGTACTTATAATAATTGTATCGATATTAAAAGCAACAGAACTACGAATAATAGTCCCAAGATTGCCAGGATCTTGGATATTATCTAACATTAAAATGTGATTACCAAAAGATGTTACTTCTTTTTTGCGACAAACACCAATAATAGGTTGAGGTGTTTTTGTTGTTGCTAAAAAAGATAATACTTTAGATGAAATAATATTAGCTTGTATTGGTACTATATTATCTATACCTTCTAAAAGATAGACTTCTTCCAAAACACCTGATAAATAAGCTTCTTTAACAATCTTGTAACCTTCAACTAAAAATAAACCTGTTAAATCACGATATTTCTTAGTCTGCAATTTTTTTAATTCTTTAATTTTATTATTACTAATAGATGTATATACCATAATACCACCTCTTTTATAATATCATAAAAACAAATAAAAAAAACTATTTTTCATAGTTTTTTAATTTATTTACCATCTCTTCATAATTAAAACTATTAGTAATTGCGCTACCGACAACAAAAATATCACAATCAACCAAATTAATAGTATCTAGATTAATCCCACCATCAATACTTATCAAATACTGATAATGTTCTTTTTCTTTTTGTTCACGTAAATAATTAACTTTATAAATAGAATTATTTAAAAATGATTGTCCCCCCATCCCAGGTTCAACACTCATAATTAAAACTAAATCCAAGATAGCTAAATATGGTTTTAGTTTTTCTACATCAGTTGATGGTTTTATAGCTATTCCAACTTTGGATCCCATTTTCTTTATTTTATTAATGATATCTAGTGGATTAGAAGTTGCTTCTAGATGAAAAGTTATATATTCTGGATTCAGTTGTTCATAATCACAAATATAATTTTCTATATCATTAACCATCAAATGAACATCTAAAGGCTTATGATTATTTCTCAATAATTCTTGCATTTCAGATATATCCCAAGTCTTATTATTTACAAATAAACCATCCATAATATCTAAGTGCAAATAATCAATATTAGTATGATTTAATTTATCAATACTCATCTTAAAATCATCTTTAGCACTTAAAAAAGATGCTGATAGCATACTATCACTCTCCTAAAAACTTTAAATAATTGTTGTATCTACTTTCCATAATAGTCCCATCAGCAACCAAAGTTTTAATATAACATTTACTTTCTTTATGATGCATACAGTTAGAAAAACCACATAAATGTTGATTATTCTTAAACTCAGGAAAACTATCACGGATATCTTCTTTTTCCATGCCACGAAAATCAAGCGAAGAAAAACCCGGAGTATCAGCTACTAATCCATCAAATAAACTTAGCAATTCTACATGCCTTGTCGTATGTTTGCCACGTCCCAAAGCATAGGAAATATCATCTGTTTTTAAATTTAATTTATTATCCAATTTATTTAGTAAAGTTGATTTACCAGCTCCACTTTGGCCAGTAAAAACTGTAACTTTTCCTTTAAACAATTTTTTTATTTGCGAAATATCATTATTCGTTAGAACTGTATAACCTAATTTGGCATAATAATCCATAATATTAGTAATTTCTTTTTTTTCTTCTTCATTTAATAAATCAAGCTTAGTAAAACAAATAATCGACTTTACTTTAGCATGCGTAATTCGCACTAATAATTTATCCAATAAATTAGAGGAAAAAGCAGGATGTTTTACCGAAGTAATAATAAATGCTTGTTCCACATTAGCAATAGAAGGACGCACTAATTCCGTTGTACGCTCTTCTATCTTTTCAATAACACATTTTTTTTCATCAAATAAAACTATATCGCCAACTAAAGGTTGTAAATTAATTTGACGAAATTTACCACGTGGTTTACAAACATATAGTTTATCATTACTAATGATAGTATAATCGTTACTTAACTGTTTGATAATTCTTCCCTGCATTACTCTATTATATCTCCTTCACCAGTTTCAGTACCAGTTTCCGTTGTTGGCATAACAGCCACCGTTATTTTAATACTTGCTTTACTAATAACTGTTGATCCTGCTGCACGACTTTGTTTAATAATTGTCCCTTCAGCATATGCATCTGTTTCTTCATAAGCTATTTGTAAATTTAAATCATATTCTTCACAGAAAGCTTCAACATCACTAACTGACCATCCCTCTTTAACAAAATCAGGATATTCCGTAACAATATCAGCAATATAAAGAGTAACTGTATCACCTTCTATAAGTTCAGTTCCTACTTCTGGTTTTTGATCAATGATAATATTTTCTTGAGCATTATCTTTGTCTTCAACATCTTTTTTCTCTACCAAAACATAGATACCCTTTTCTTCTAAAATGGCTTTTACTTCAATGTAATTGCGCCCCGTATAATCTTCTACAACTA
Organism: uncultured Bacilli bacterium; assembly: GCA_944368875.1. Lineage (GTDB taxonomy): Bacteria > Bacillota_I > Bacilli_A > RF39 > UBA660 > CALVXF01. Next base: position 812 of record CALVXF010000073.1, on the reverse strand, counting down.
CAGTATCTTCTTTTGTTGCGATAATAAGCTTGATGCTTGTTCCTTTTTTACGAGTAACACCAGCAGGTGGTTCAGTTTTTAATACTTTACCTTCTTCTACTTCATCACTTGCTTCTTCTTCTACTTCAGAGTCAATCGTAAAACCATACTCTTTTAATTTATTCTCTGCCGCAACGCGATCTAAACCCGAAACATCAGGTACAACTTCATCTGCAACCTTTGTTAGAGAAGGGAAAACTAAAAGTCCCGCCGCAATAATAATTGTTAAGAATAATAAAATACTACCAGAAATAATTAAAGCCATCTTAGTCTTTCCATTATCTTTCATAACAACGTCATCACCTTTTTCATCATTTTCTTCTTTCTTGACTTCTTCTTTTTTAGGTTCCGTTTTTACAGCCGGCATAACTTTTGTTTCTTCTAAATCCTGTTCAGGATATTCATAAATAATACGACGATCGTCACGATGTTCTTCTTTCATACATTCTTCTAAATCATGAGCCATTTCGTTGACATTATTATAACGATTTTTAGGATTTTTAGCACATGCACGTAAAATAATATTTTCAACACTTTGAGGAATTTCAGGATTTTTCTTACACACGCTAGGAATTGGCTCTTTCATCTGTTTTATTGCGATTTCAACAGCATTTTCTCCTTTAAATGGTAATTTCCCTGTCAATAGTTCATACATCATAATACCAAGTGAATAAATATCACTTTTAATTGTTGAACCACTACCATTAGCCTGTTCAGGTGGTAGATAATGAACTGATCCCATAACACTATTTGTTTGCGTAAGCTCATTACTA
>CALVXF010000072.1 GCA_944368875.1 uncultured Bacilli bacterium | reverse complement strand
TATTTGTAAATAATTTTTTTGACATTATTATCACCAACTTTCTTATATTATACAACAAGACATAATAAAAACCTATAAAGCAGGTCTCTCTTTTTTTAAGAGTCCACTTTATAGGTTACATTTTAATTGTTATTAGCCTCTTCTTTTTGTGTACGCATATCTAATGTTGCTTCATTAACTGCATCATCTATAGTTTTAATAGCATCAGTTATCATACTATAACCAACGGCAGCTCCAAAACCATGGGCAATAGTTTTCATTTCTTTATTTAACTTACGAATATAAGCTACAATCTCTTTTTCATCATGACCAACTAAATAAATTAAAAACTCATTACCATTAGTTCTAATTATATCACTATTATCTATTTGCGTTTTAATTAAAATATTGGCAGCTTCTTTAATGACATTATCGCCTTCTTGATGACCATAATTATCATTAATGTATGAAACATTATTTAAATCAACAATAACAATAGACTGTGGATATATTTCTGATTCATCCCAAGCATCAATATTATCGTTTAAATAATTACGATTTTTTAAAGAAGTCAACATATCAATGTATTTAATTTTATCATTTTTACCCATCTTAGATAATTTCTTAGCTCCAATATGAACATATTTATAAAGTCCAAAAATTGCAAACAAGCAAACGATAGCTCCACCAACAATGGTTAAAAATAATGTGAATAAATTAATATGATTATCTTTTATTAATAAAGTTGCATATGCATCATTAACTAAATAATCAGTATCGATAAAACTAATATAAAAATCTAAATAATTAGCAAATACTTGATTATCACTAATATCTCTAATCGTAAAGCCATATACTTCATCAATATCATCACAATAAACTATGCCATAGTCATCCAATTCATCATGAACATAGTACATATATGAATCATAATCAATAGCGATTATCGAATTATCTCCAGCGCTATCTACTAATTTCTCTAAAGTGTCATATTCCCTTAAATTAGCCCCGGCATCTTCTAACATTTCAGCAATTTTTGAGTTTTTAACCGTTAAAACATTTAATCCATTTAAAGATTTTAATGAATTAACATGAATATTATGTTTATAAGAAGTTGCGATAACTAATTTTTCATCACTTATAGAAACTGTCTTGTAGACATCCAAATCATAATCATTATTGGCATTATTACTAAAAAATAAATCTATCTTATTTTCATTAAAATTACTTACTAAACTGCCAATACTATTATAACTATCTGCATATTCAATATCTATATCAGCGACATCTGAAAAAACTTTTAAAACATTACTATTAATACCAACTAAGCGATTATTATCTAAAACATCATATGGATAGTTTTCCACAAACCCATATTTATATCTTTTACTTTTAAAACTGACTTGTTGCTCTTGACTGATTTCCGCAAAAGTAAAATAATTAGTTGTCAAATAATTGTTGAAAACACTTTCAAAGTTTTCACGTTGCCATTTATTATAATATTTTTTCAAAATAACATTAAGTCTGTCAACATCACCTAAAGTTAAAACATAATTAACTTTATACTCATTAACATGATATATGATATTAACTTCTTGTGATGCGATTATTTTATCTAAAGTTTGAAGTCTTGGTAAAGCTGCTATATCAATACTACCATTTTCTAAATCTGCTAATAAAGCATCTGAAGTATCATATGTTTTATAACTAAGGTTTTGATTAACATTTAAATATTCTTCCATCAAAGTTAAATCATCTGTTAAAACACCAATGCTTTTGTTCGCTAGATCATCCAAACTATAAATTTTATTCTTGCTTTTAGACAACAAAACATAGTGATCTTCATAAATTAAAATATCATTATCTTCAACTTTATTTTTTATTTGAAAAGCATATGATTTAACTTCTTCACTAGTTCCATCATCTGCAAGACGATTAAACTGTAGATTAGTATCTTCTTCTAAATCATTAACAAAATCCAAAACCAAACCAGACCCGCCATAATTTAAAACAGGTATGTCAGTAATAATCGACAAATCAATTACATTATTTTTATTATTTTCAATCCATTGTTTTTCTAAAATGGTCAAAGTAGAATCAGCATCTTGACGTGTAAAATAAATATATACGCCCATTACAATAGCCATTAATACTATTATAACTATCGAGCCAATTAAAAATCTTTTCTTTTTCATAAACCCTCCTAATCAGTATTAGTTGTTGTAAATACTGTAGCGGTACGATGTTTATAAGCTATAAATGGATAAATACTTTCATCCCCTTCAGCTAACTCTTCTGTTTTACAAGTAAAATAAACTTGAATATCAAAATAATTTTTAGCATCTTCACTTAAATGCTCTAATATTTTATTAGCAAAAGAAACACTAGAAATCTTGTCTGTTCCTACTTCAACATCAATCATAAAATTTAAAATCTTACCACTAATAGTATATTCTACTTCCTTAATATGATCATTACTTATTAAATCGCTTTTAATTTCTTCAAAAACAGTATCATTAGGCATGTACTCTTCAATATTATCTAAACGATTGCCATAAACACTACCATCATTAGGTATTAAAATATCCCAAAGCGCAATAATAATAGCTATAACAGCAATTAAAAATATAACAATCCCAACTAAATAAATTTTATTTTTCTTCAAATATTTCATTTGCTCACCTCTACTATATTATACTATATAGATCATTATTTTTCAATTTTTGATAACTCTTCTAATAATAATTTATTAGCCATTTGAGGATTAGCTTGCCCACGACTTTCTTTCATAATTTGCCCCATTAAATATTTAATAGCGCGATCAAGTCCGGATTCATAATCAATAACACTATTAGGATTGTTTTTAATTACATCTCTTACTATTTTCAATAAAGTGTCTGTATCACTTATTTGAACTAACCCCAATTCTTTAACTAACTTTTTAGGACTTTCTTTCTTTTCTAAAAAGACTGGTAACAACTCTTTAACTTGTTTACTGCTAAGTTCATTATTACTAATCATCGAAACTAATTCAACAAACAAATTAGAATCTAAATTCAACTGTTCAAAAGATACTTTATTCTTATTCATGTAAGCTAGAATATCTCCTGTTAATAAATTAGAACTAATCACTTTATCACAACTAAGACTATCTAAAAACTTAGCTATATCAGGATTTGCGATTAGCGTTTTAATATTATTATAATTTAAACCTAATTGTTTATATTCTTCTCTTAATTCGTTTGGTAATTTTGGCATGTTTTTTCTAATTTCATCTAACCATTCATTAGGTAATTTAACATAAGGAATATCTGGCTCTGGAAAATAGCGATAATCATTTCCTGTTTCTTTAACACGCATTAAAATCGTGGTGTTAGTATTATCATCAAAGCGTCTTGTTTCTTCAATTATTTTAACTCCTTGATTGATAAGTTCTTTTTGTCTTTGAATTTCATAATTTAAACTAAGACCAACATTTGTAATACTACCTATATTTTTAATTTCAACTTTTGTTCCAAATTCTTTAGCATTTTCTTCTTTTAAAGAAATATTAGTATCACAGCGCATACTACCTTCTTCAATTTTAACATCACTAATACCTAAATATAATAAAGTTTCACGAAGTGTTTCAACATAAGCAACCGCTTCTTCCGGTGATGCGATATCTGGTTTACTAACTATTTCAATCAAAGGAACACCAGCACGATTAAAATTTAATAAAGTCCCTGTTAAACTATGAATACTTTTACAAGTATCTTCTTCAATATGAATTCTTTCAATACCAATTTTTTTCTTCTTACCATCTACTTCTATTTCTAAATATCCATCATAACCAATTGGTGTATCTTGTTGCGTAATTTGATAGCCTTTAGGTAAATCAGGATAAAAATAGTTTTTGCGATCAAAATGCATTAACTCATTTATTTTACAATGACATGCCAAGCAAGCTTTTAAAGCATTTTTAATAACTTGTTCATTTAATTTTGGTAACACGCCAGGGTAACCTAGATCAATTACATCAACAAAGGTATTAGGTTCATTACTATAAGCATTTTTGGCTTTTGAATAAACCTTAGCATTACTTTTTAACTCAACGTGAACTTCTATACCAATAGTTGGAATTAACATAAGTCACCTCCCCTAGGATCCATATTTAAATCTAATTCTTTTTCAACAAATGAAGCTAGTTTATATATAACATCCTCTTTAAAATAATTACCTATGATATGCATTCCTATTGGAAGATGTGATTTATTAAAACCAATTGGCAAACTAAGACCAGGAAGCCCAGCCATATTAACAGGAATAGTTAATAAATCATCATAAAAACTTTTCAAAGCATCATCACTTTTAACATTAAAATCATAGGCAACATTAGTATTAGTAGGTCCAATAATAAGATCATATTTATCAAAAACCGATACCATAGCATCTTTAATCGCATGGCGAACTTTCAAAGCTTTCTTAAAATATATATTAGCATTATCACCACTTAAAACATACGAACCAATCATAATTCTTCTTTTAACTTCATCGCCAAAACCTTCACTACGACTTTTCTTATACAACTGATCAATACTATCATAAGAATCAGTAATATGTCCAAATTTAATGCCATCAAAACGCGCAAGATTACTACTCGCTTCTCCTAAAGCAATTGTTTGGTAAAGGGGAATCGCATACTCTAAATAAGGAATATCGATCATTTCGACAATACAACCTTTTTCTTGCAATAACTTCATAACTTCTCTAACCTTATCACGCACTTCAAGATCGATAACATCACTCATGTAATAATTGGGAACAGCTATTTTCATGCCTTTGACATCTTCCCCTATTAGACGTGTAAAATGGGTAACTTCACTATCACTACTTGTTAGATCATTAACATCACTACCACTAATAGCTTTAAGTAGTAAAGCATTATCCATAACATTATTGGTAATTGGACCAATTTGATCTAAACTTGAAGCAAAAGCAATTAAACCATAACGTGAAACACGACCATAAGTTGGTTTTAATCCAACCAAGCCACAGAAACTAGAAGGTTGACGAATTGACCCACCGGTATCACTTCCTAGTGCTAGAGAACACAAGCGTGCACTAACACAAGCTGCACTGCCACTTGAAGAGCCACCTGGAACTTTTTTACTATTCCATGGATTTTTAGCTAGCGGAAAATAACTTGTTTCTCCAGTAGACCCCATTGCGAATTCATCCATATTGGTTTTACCTATAATAATCATATGACATTCTTTTATTTTTTTTATAACTGTAGCGTCATATATAGGCACAAAATTTTCTAACATATGAGATGCGCATGTTGTCTTTAAATCTTTAGTACAAATATTATCTTTAATCGCAATTGGCAAACCAAAAAGAGGATTATCTATTTCTATATTTTCTAATTCAATAGCTTCTTTTATGGCTTCTTCTTTATTCAAAGTTATAAAAGCGTTATAACTATTTTGTTCAATTTTCATAAAAGCTTCGTTGACAAGATCAATTGGCTTTATCTTTTTTTCTTTTAATAAACTATTGATTTCTAAAACACTTTTACTTAAATAATCAGTCATTATCTATCACCCTTGGAACTACAATATAATCATCACTAACATTGTTAGCATTTTTAAAAATATCAGCTTTTTTTAACATATCACAAACTTCATCAGCACTATATTTATTACAATTATTAGTAGGTGCGATTAAAAGTTCATCTGTTTTAATATCAACACTTAAAATTTTATCAATCTCAGTTAAGATATCGGCAAGTTGATAACGATAATGTTCCATCTTTTCATCTGAAACATCCAAGCGTGCTAAATTAGCAACATGTTTGACTTGTTTTTCACTTAATTTGTCCACAAAATCACCTCTACTAAATAATTATATCATAAAATCATTTATATCTTGTAAAAAGTTATAATAAGCAATTAAAAACCTCATATGTTGATGTGAACCCTGTTTGGTAGACATCATGTATGAGGTTCTTTTTATTTATTATCTTCTAGTTTTTTCAAAACTTCTTTAATTAATACGATAGCTTTTTCACGAACTGCATTAGCTGTTTTTTCCAAAACAGGAGTACCTTTTTCTACCGCATAAGCAACTAAATCTTCCACAGAAGATTGAACTTGTTTAGCTTTTTCTTTAGCAATATTTAATACTTTTTCTTTATCTAGATCATCTAATTCAGCTTGAATTTGCGCTAATTTAATTTCGAATTCAGCTTTTACTTCTTCTTTATCGATTTGTTTAATTTTTTGAAACATTTCATCTATTTTTCCCTTTAACTCACGACGTGTTTCTTCACCTTTTTTAGGTGCAAACAAAACTCCTAAACCTGCTCCTATTGCTAATCCTGCTAATAGCTTCCCAAAACCTTTTTTCTTACTCATCAATATCTTCTCCTTTCTTTTCTCTTCTTCTATTAATGAGTCTTGTAAACCAACTTGTCACATAATTTACAGCTGTATCACTAACTGTATTTAAAACATCAGCTGACTTATCAACAAGATCAAATACACCATTTAATTTTGCTGATTTTTCATTAATATCATCTATTGTTTTATCAACTTTAGATAAAGTTTTCATCATTCTAATTACAAAAATAATTAGGGCAATTAATAATATGCTACCAAGCACACACATTATGATAAAAAATGTTTCAGCTGTACTATTCATCTTATTCATCTCCTTTATCATACATTGAATCAATCAAATCAAATAACTCACTATTCGAAATAGTATCATCATTAGTTTCAATTTCTATCTTTTCACTACGTCTAATTTTCGTCTTACCTTTTTCCATTTCTTCTAAATCTGCCCATGTCATTTTAGGATCAACGATACCATCATCTAAATCAACAGTCTTATCAACTTTTTTAATTACTGGTATCTCCTCTGTTAAATCTGCAAACAAATCATTATTATTGTCTTCGCTATCAGAACTAATATAAGGTGTATTAATTAAAGTAGTCTCTAATTCATCTTCTAATGTTCCAAAAGCTTTATTGCGTACTTCATCTAAAGTAATTCGTTTATTACTTTTATATGATAGACGACTACCTGTTGTTTTAGTAGTAATATCTTCTTTATGATAATTTTTATCTAAAATCCCATAAACTGGAGAAATAATTGGCGTTGGTTGAAATTTTTTCTTTTCCTCTAATTTTTTCAAAATATGTGTTTCTTTTTTAGGTTCAGGTTGTCTTTTAATTTCTCGTGTCTTTTCTAAATCTAAAAAATCCTTATCATCGAAAAAAACAGGTTTACGTATTTCTTTTTTCTTAACTTCACTTATTTCTTCTTTAGAATAATCTTCTTTAACTGGTTCTCTTTCTTCCAATTGTTCTATCTTTTCTCTTTTTTGTGGAAGTTCAACTTTAACATCTTCAACAGGTGCAGGTATTTCAACTTGAACCATTTCTTTTTTTATCGGTTTTTTTTCTTCTACTTCATACTCTTCAGTAAATAAATTTTTAACTTTATCTAAAAGTCCCATACGAGATTCACTCCTCTTCTAATTCTTCAGCCGTTTCAAGCTTATTATAATTGTCATTTTCTTCATTTGTTTGAAAAATATCATATACTTCTTCTGGATTAGTAAAATAATCTTCAGTTAAATTTAAAGCAATAACATCATCATTAAATTTAATTGTTGACAAAATATAGGAAGCATTTAAAACTACCTCATTTAGACTATCTTTATCTACCATTGCTTCTATTTTAGCATAATTATACATGAATTGTACATAGTATTGTTCATTTTCAAGCTCTCTTATTTCTAGATAACCTTGCTTATTATTTTTATTAATATAACGCGAATAATAAACATCATCTCTTTCTTCATAACTAACTTCTTTTTGATAATAGTAATTAATCGCATCAACATATAAATAATAATAATTTCCATTAGAATACAATTTTTCATTTAAATCAGTAGTATCAATGTAATTAACACCACGTGGAACATAATATTTATAGCCTTTCCCAACACGATTGTATAAATCATTATTTTTTGACAAAATAACATTAATGATATTATCAATCGAAGTAGTATCAATTCTAACTATTGTACATCCTGAAAGTAAAAACATTAAACAAAGAATTAATAAACCCTTTTTCATAAATCACCACTTTTACTATAATTAGTATACCAAAAAAAAGTCTTCGATTAAAGAGTTATTTTTCACAATCAACATAATAAATAGGCATTCCTTTAGAAACAAACTTGGTTTCATACTCAGTTTGAATATTATCTTTAACATATTGACTATTATGTAAATCAAAAGTTAAAGCTTTAAATCTATAACCCATATTATTAAAAGATAGAAGTGAAAAAACAAAGAGATCTTGATTATCTGTCTTTTGAATAACATGGCACTTATTTTGAAATATATTCTCATATCTAGTTAAAAAAAGAGGACTTGTAAGGCGACGATTTGTATGACGATTCTTAGGCCAAGGATCACTAAAATTTAAATATAGCGTATCTATTTCTTTATGAAAAATATTTTCAATATTTAAAGCATCCATGCGTATAAAAAGCAAATTAGAAATATTTAATTCTTCTAATTTCTCAATTGCTCTTACTAAAACACTATCGTATTTCTCAATCCCAATAAAATTAATATTAGGATGTTTTAAAGCCATTCCAATAATAAAATCGCCTTTGCCTGTACCAATTTCTAAATGAATTGGCTTATCATTACCAAAAAGACTATGAAATCGTCCATAAAAGCTTTCGGGATTTTTAATAACATAAATACTATTATTTATTTTTTCTTTTGCATATGGTACATTTTTAAGTCGCATATCATCACCAAATCGATTATACCATATTAGTAACTAAAAGAAAATAAATGCATATAATGAAATTAGAAATGAAGGAGTGAATTATGAGACAAAATAGAAACATATATCCAAATTATCCGGTATATCCAATGCCAACTAATCCAAATATGAATCATGGTGCGATGCCTATGCCAATGCCTATGCCTAACTATGAATCTGACGATAAAATCATGGAAGAAATCAATCAACTAAAAAGACGTGTTACTGCTTTAGAAAAAACAGTTAACCGCAATAATTATAACAGTACCAAATTCAATGATTCTAATTATCATATGATGTAAAAAAGTAGTATTATTGACAACTTCAATAATACTACTTTTAATTTTTAGGTTGAAATAAAAAACTTAAGAAAAAAGAGAAAATAATTGCAGATACAATTCCAGTTGCAGTTAAATCAAACATTCCCATTGCAAGTCCCATAAAACCTAATTCACTAGCTTTTTTTAAAGCTCCATGAATTAATAAATGTCCAAAACTTGTAATAGGTACAAGTGCACCTCCACCTGCGATTTTAACAAAATAATCATAAATACTAAAAATATCTAAAAAGGCTCCTAACACTACAAAAAGAGTTGTTACATGCCCTGGAGTTAACTTAGTATTATCCAAAATAATTTGACCTATCATACAAACCAAACCAGCAAATAAAAAAGCATTTAAATATATCATACTAAAGCCTCCAAACTAATTGCATGCGCAATTGCGGGAATCGATAATTTCTGATTTACCATCGTTGGACTCATTAAAGCACCTGTTGCAACTAACAACACTTTTTTAAGTTCTCCTCTTTGCATTTTTTGCATAACATCACCATACGCAACTAATGGTAAACAACTAGGTCCGCTCCCACCAGCATGCACATCCTTATTTTTATCACTATCAAAAATTAAAGTTGCTGCATCTTCTAAATTGTTTATTCTTATATGATAATCTGTTTGCAATAACTCTTTTAAAATATTAAGACCATAAATACCTAGATCACCTGTTAATATTAAATCATAATAATTGGCATCTCTTTTAGTATCCACTAGATGTTTGCGAATTACATAAGCTGCTGATGGAGCCATAACCGCACCCATATGATAAGTATCTGTAATACCTAAATCTTGGACAACCCCAACTGTTGCACTATCTATCTTAACACCACATCGATTATAAGAAAGATAAGCACTGCATCCAGCAGTAGATGTGAAAGTACTTGTCAAACGTTTTGGCCCTCCATACTCAACTGGATAACGAAATTGCTTTTCAGCAGAAGCGTTATGTGAGCTAACTGTCACAACACAATTTTTAATTTGTCCTGCATCTAACATATTAGAACCAACAATTAATCCTTCCACACTAGTTGCACAAGCACTATAAACTCCTAACAAAGGAATACCAATATTTCGTGATGCATAATTAGTAGCCGTTAATTGATTTAAAAGATCACCACCAATATGAATATCAATATCACTTTTAATTTTTTTAACTTTGTATAACAACAACTCAACACTTTCTTCTATTAATTTACTTTCAGCTTGTTCAAATGTCTTTTTATTAAAATATAAATTATCATATGTCTTATCAAAAGTATGAGCTAATGGCCCTTGTTGTTCATAAGGTCCAGCTACAATTGTCGTTTCATTTAAATAAACATTTTTATATTTAAAAGTCATATTGCCCCTCCAAACAAAAGAAACCGAATAATTCCAAACACATAGGCACTGACTACTCCATAAATAATAACTGAGCCAGCTAATTTAAACATATTTGCGCCTATTCCTGTAACAAGTCCTTCCTTACGATAATCAAGAGCTGCACTTTGCATAGAATGAGCAAAACCTGTAATCGGAATAATTAAACCACATCTAGCAAAATTAACCCATTTATCAAAAAAACCTAAACACGTAAGTAAACAACCAATAAATATCAAAGTTGTTATCATAAAAATACTGGTATCATCTTTAGGAATATCTAAAACATAGGCATAAAAATCACGCAATAATTCCCCAATAAGACCCATGCAACCTCCTATAAAAAAAGCAAGTAAAGCATTAAACAAACGATTTTCTTTAGGAGTATGTTTACTAACCAAATCTTTATATTTATTCTTCTCCATATAAACCTCCAAAAATAGTATGTTCAAAACCTTTTTTTATATACAAAAACCAAACTAATTTTTAAGTTTGGTTTTTAACTTACTGAGAACTTTAGTTTCATTTCGTGATACTTGAACTTGACTCATTCCAAGCATTGTAGCAACTTCTTTTTGCGTTAAATCTTCCATATATCTTTTGTGAATTAAATTTCGCTCTAATGGAGTTAATGTCTCTAAAACCCCATTAATTAATATTTTAGTATCAATATCCTCGCTTCTTCCTTCAACAACTTCATAAAGACTTGTTTCTTTATCTTGTGTATATGATTGATCCATACTCATAACTGGATTATTAGAATTAATAGCCATACTAACTAATTCAAAGGGGATTTCTAAATAATTAGCTACTTCAACCACTGAGGGAACACGTCCTAATTTTTGGGTTAATAAAATGTTAGCTTTTTCGATTTTTAAATTTAACTTTGTAATTTCTCTACTAATCTTTAGAGGTTTATCTTCACGAACTAATTTTTTCATTTCACCTAAAATATAACTATAGGCATATGTACTAAACTTAGTATTTTTATCATCTTTATAATTATGATAAGCATTTATTAAACCAATATACCCAACTTGATATAAATCTTCTTTATAAGGATAGTTTTTAAAATTATTAGCTATATAATATATTAAATTTTGATAATGTAAAAAATCTTCTTGTAACATATTTCCCCTTTCTAACTAGTAAATGCCATAATTTCACTACCTATTTCTGAGACATAATTAAGTATTCGACTTTGTCTAATTATTTTTTCTACATTACTATTAATACCACATATCAAAGTTTTACCATTGTTGTTCTTATTTAACTCATAAGTATATAAAAGACTATGAATTCCTTTTAAATCAAGGCGATATAAATTTTCTAAATTATAGACAACATTATTAATTCCTGCTTTTTTTATACTACTTAAAACCTCATTATTAAACTTTAAAATCGTTTTTTTAGTCAACTGTCCTTCTAAGCGAACAAACAACACACCTTTACGAAATTCCATATTAATATCTAACATAAATCACCTCTATTTTAATTTAGCACAGGCCTTTTTCTTTTTATACAACTTCGACAAAACTAGTTATTCTTTTTAAGTATAATAATAAACAATGTAATTAAACCAAAAATAATAAAACCAAACCCTATATAATAGAGATTTAAATTAGTATCCCTAACTTCTGATACTTCACTTTCATAATTAGAACATTGACTATTTTGTAAACTTTCTATTTCCTCTAAATAATTCTCTTGCATTTGCTTTTTAGAAGCTTCTAAAAGACTTTGCTCATTTTCTAAATATTGATTTAATTTTTTTAACGAATCTATTTCTAATAGTAGTGATTCTAATTGATTATTAGATTGTTCTATTTGACTATTCTTATCTTTTATTATTTGTTCTTGTTCATCTAACTTTATATAGTATTCTTCCATCAAAAGTAACTCATCTATTAATTTTTCTATTAATTGCTTAGTATCATTATATACACTAATCAAATCAACCTCATTATCAACAAGCTCATTTTCTAAATCTAATAAACTATTATAAACTTCAAGCGTTTCTTCTTTAAATAAGCTTAATTCATCGCTATTAGTAATATTTTCTTTAGCTAAATATAAATCATCAATCCTATCATTTATAATCGCTAACTCTTCTTTAAGAGAATTGGTTTTAAGAAAAACTTCGACCTCAGTAATAACTTTTTTAATCGGACTATCTATAATTACTTGATACACACCATTTTTGTTAAGATCAACTTCTCCTTCGATATCAAAAGATAGGGAACTATCAATAAAATCTTTTAACTGAATATTTTCATTATCAATTATTAAAGAATCACTGATAGTTAAATAATCGCGTTTATACACACGATAAAATTTTCGAAAATCATCATAATCACACATAGGATAATCAAGATTGCCCTCTTTCATATATTCTTCAGAATAGTCTTCTATAATTTTATAATGGCGATATTTACGGATCACTTCACAATACTCTTTAGCTTCTCTAATAACCCGATTGATTTTATCTTCTGGTTTCGTTTCACTTTTTATTTCCATTGTATATTTTAAAACCTTAGGAACAAAAGAATTATTATTTAAAGTGACAAAATCAATACTTTGGGTACTTGTAAGACCATAATCACTACGCCAATTATAAGTATAATTAATATCATCACTATCCATAACATCAATAGTCATTACTTCTGCTTCACCACCACTATCATAAAGCGCTAGCGAAATCTTTAAATCACTTAAATAATATTCACTTCCTAAATCTATCTTAAAAGAACCACCATTACTTACATGTGACATATTTTCTTTATAGACACCGTTATTAATATAGTTACTAAAATTAGAATTACATTTATCACATGATATAATCTCATAATCAATATTCTTTCCGTTAGCTTCAACTTTTAACTCACTAATCCTAAGGGCTCCATAAGAACCATTCATATTACTAAATATAATATAACGGCTTGGCAATAAATCTTTGTAATAATAGACAATTTTCTCATTAAAACCATCTTGAAAAGTATCATAACAATTACCTTCCTCTTCAATGTAATCACCTACATCAACTAAAGGATACTCACTTGTTTGTTCGTAACCACCATAAACTTTTTTTTCATTATACCAACGATACCTAATTTCTTCTTCTACTAAAGTAAGAAAATCGGATTGTGATTCTTCAATAGACCAGTCTTGGTATAAATAATAATCAGAATAATAAGTAGCTGCATTAACTTTACAACTAAATGTAAACAGACATAAAAATAATAAAATCTTTTTCATAAAAAAACTCCTTGGCCTCCTTGAAAGAAAATAAAAAAGTATATATTTATTTTCTTCTAATAAATATATACTCTACATAATTTTAAAATCCTTTAACGATATATAACCAAAGCTGAAAAACAATAAATTTGATCATCTGAAAATAAACCTACTGCCACGTTAAACTTTATATCAATTAATTCAACACCACTACTTAAAAAATTATTAATAGCTTCTTCTAAATCTTTTTCATGATCTTCATCAAATAATTTAACTTTCATAAAAAAATCACCTATAAAAATTATAAGTGATTTTTTTTAATTAATTTGTCGAATCCCAATATACTTCATAAAAATTATTATCCATCTCATAACTTATATATAACTTATAAACTATATCTTCTTCGTTATAAGGCATATAGCCAACAAGAATAACACCTTTATCTTCACCATCAGGTTCTAAATTGACAGGTTCATCAAAAATACCAATACTTGGAAAGACATCCTGAGTAGGATAATCATGATAAGCAAGTAGTTTTAAATTACTTATCTTTTTATCAACATCACTAACAGCTAAAGTATAACGTATTTCATCTACTAAAACTTCTGTTTGTAAAGTTACAGTAAATGGTAAATCAACATCACTAGCTTCACTCACCTTTAAATCAGCAACTATATTATTGTACTCTTGTTGGCTTATGCTTATTTTATCTTCACAACCTGCAAAGACAAATAGACAAGAACAAGCCAAAATAACTTTAAAAACTTTAATATTTGGAAATGCGATCATAGAACCAATTTCGTGTTCCGCTAGGGAAATTAATTAATAAACGTGGATTAATCGAATTAGATTGGAAAGTATAATAATTAGTATAATCTGTTAAATATAATCCATAAGCAATTTGGGTATGAAGATGTGCTCCCGTTGAACACTTATCCCATGTTTGAATATCAGGATTTCCACCCATCATACCAATAACAGTATCCCTCGTAACAACCTGTCCTTTACTAACATTAATAGATGCTAAATGAACATAACTACTAGTATAAGTTGAACCATCAGATAGTTTATGTTGAACATAGACTTTATTACCACCACAACTAGACCTGTAAACAACTCCCGCAACTAAGCCTGTTCCAATCGAATATACTTTTTGATTCTTATCAGAATTAGAAGTATCAATTCCATAATGAAAATCACAAGTATACCTACCATTTAATGTATAACATCTCTCACCATAGTTACTTGTAACATAACCACTAGCTAAAGGACGATAGAAATTAGTTGTAACTGGTAAAACCTCACGTCCACAAGTCGCAATATCGTCATCGACATCACAACCACGATCTATATATATCTGAATAATTTCTTTTTGCATCTTAATTGATTCCTCTATAGAAACCATGTCATCATGAAGTTCATCTAATTGTTCTTGCAATAACACTAATTGTTCATTTAATTTAGCTTGTTCTTTTTGTAAAGATGCTTTCTTTTCATCTAACTCAATCTTTTTATTTTTATTTTCTTCAATCAATTTTGTAAACTCTTCAATCAACCCTTGGTTGTAACTTGATAACTGTTCAGCAACCGCAAAACGATAAATAAAATCTGTAAAATCAGTAGCCCCAAAAGCATATTCCAAATAAGCACTTTCACCATCTGCTATTTGTGTAAAATTAATAATCTTTTTAATTTCTTCATCTTTTAAAACAATTTCTTCTTCTAATTGAGCAATCTCATTAGTAAGATCCACCATTTCTTCACTAATAGAATTAATATTAGAACGAATAGATTGAACTTTAGCACGAGCTGTTGCAATTTCTTGTTCAGTTAAATCTTGTTGGTCTTGATTTTCATTATAATTTTGTTCAAACTCTTCCAATTCTTTTTGTAAATCACCTAAAGTCTTACCTTTTACTTCGATAGGTGCCATAAAAAAAGTTGGTATAACAAAAACAAGCATTACCATAAAATAACCCATATCTTTAAGTATCTTTTTCATAAAACACCTCACTTCAATAGCTTTTTTGCTTGCTTGTAATTAGGATAATTTTTTTCAACCAAAGCCCAAAACTCTTTTGAATGATTAAAGTGAATCAAATGAGCGAGTTCATGAACAATAA
>CALVXF010000071.1 GCA_944368875.1 uncultured Bacilli bacterium | reverse complement strand
TTCCTCTTAGTTTGCCATTTACTTGTACAACTAATTCAAATGTTTCTTCATTAGTCAATTCTTCTTGATAAGTTGGCCATGCTTCATAGCTAATTGTATTAGTATGTCCTAGCATTTCCCACAATTCTTCTGTTAAATGTGGCGCGATAGGATTTAAAAGTTTAATAAATCCTTCTTGATATGCAGTTGGAAATACTTCTTCTTTATAAACAGCATTTATAAAAATCATAAGTTGACTAATCGCTGTGTTAAAACTTAAATTTTCATAATCACTAGTTACTTTTTTTACTGTTTGGTGATAAACTTTTTCTAAGTTTTTATTTTCACCATTTTGTTTTTTATCAGTTGTAAACAAACGATAAACACGAACTAAAAATTTACGTGCTCCATTAACACCATCTTCATTCCATGGTTTATCTGCTTCAAGTGGTCCCATAAACATTTCATATAATCGCAATGTATCTGCTCCATAATCACGGACAACATCATTTGGATTAACAACATATTCAGGATAACGTTTACCCATTTTTATACCATTTGCTCCTAATATCATACCTTGATGAACTAGTTTTTTAAATGGTTCTTTAACAGGTACTAAACCTTTATCGTATAAATAGTTATTCCACATGCGAGAATATAATAAGTGTCCAACTGCATGTTCTGGTCCACCAATATATAAGTCTACTGGCATCCAGTGTTTTAGAAGTTCATAGTCAGCAAAACATTCTTTATTATGTGGATCAATATATCTTAAGAAATACCAACTAGATCCAGCGCTACCAGGCATAGTACTTGTTTCTCTTTTTCCCTTCATGCCATTAACTGTTACATCTACCCAATCTTTAGCATTCTCAAGTGGTGACTTGCCATTTTTACCTTTGTAGTCATCTAATTCTGGTAAAACTAATGGTAAATCATTATCTTCTAAGATGATGTCTTTACCATCTTCCATATGAATTACAGGAATTGGTTCACCCCAATATCTTTGACGAGCAAAAATCCATTCACGAATACGATAATTTGTTTTAATACGTCCACAACCTAGTTTAATTACTTTATTAGTAATTGCTTCTTTTGCTTCTTCAACTGTAAGACCATTAAATTCTTCACTGTTAATTAAAGTACATCCTTTGTCTAAATAGTCTTGTTTTTCAAAAGCTTTAGAACTTGTATCTTCACCACTAATTACTTGAACCATTGGAATATTGTGGATAAGAGCATATTCATAGTCTCTTTGGTCATGACTTGGAACAGCCATTACTGCTCCTGTTCCATAACTAGCTAAAACAAAATCTCCTAAGAAAACAGGTACTTCTTTATTATTTAATGGATTAATAGCCATAATCCCATCTAATTTAACACCCGTCTTGCCTTTGTTTAATTCTGTACGATCTAAATCAGATTTTTTAGCTGTTTCGATACGATATGCTTCTACTTCATCCCAATTTTTAATACGTGGTTTTAGTTCATCAACTAATTTGTTTTCAGGTGCTAGAACCATAAAAGTAATACCATAAATTGTTTCAATACATGTAGTATAGATAGAGAATTTGCCACCACCTACAATATTAAAATCAACTTCAACTCCTGTTGATTTACCAATCCAATTTCTCTGCATTTCTTTAGTTGATTCTGGCCAGTCTATTTCATCTAGTCCTTTAAGTAATTTCTCAGCATAAGCAGGTATATCAATAACCCATTGTTTCATGTTTTTACGAACAACAGGATATCCTCCTCTTTCACTTTTACCATCGATTACTTCATCATTAGATAAAACTGTTCCCAATTCTTCACACCAATTAACTGGCATATCAATTCTTTTAGCATATCCGTCCTGATATAATCTTTTAAATATCCATTGTGTCCAGTGATAATATTCTGGATCACATGTCGATATCACACGATCCCAATCATAACTAAAACCCAACATTTTTAATTGATTAGTAAATGTTTCAATGTTTTGTTTGGTAAATCCATCAGGATGGTTACCCGTTGTAATCGCATATTGTTCAGCAGGTAGTCCAAATGAATCAAAACCCATTGGATGAAGGACATTAAAGCCTTGCATTCTCTTCATTCTTGATACAATATCACTTGCCGTATAACCTTCAGGATGTCCTGCATGAAGACCTACACCACTAGGATATGGAAACATATCCAAGGCATAAAACTTTGGTTTACTATAATCCTTTGTATCTGTTTTAAATGTTTTATTTTTTTCCCAATACTTTTGCCATTTTTTTTCTATTTCCAAATGGTTGTACATTTTCTAAACCCCCTTCAACTATATCAAAAATCGCATTATGTTGTTGTATTATTATTTCTTCAAATGGTTCATAAGTAGATAATTTTGGTACAAGCATTAATTCATGATATCTAAAATTATTTATTAGATTATAACATTCTTTTATTTTTTCTTTTTGTAAATCCGTTATCGTACTCAAATCTTCTGGTATATAAACACTCAAAAAATAAGGATAATCGATGTACGAAAACCAAACAACTTTATATCTATCAACCATTTTACAAGCTGGAAAACTATTATATCCCAAACTTTTTTCTAGCACGTAATCATTTTCTTCACTATTATTGGAATAAAAAGGTATACCATTTGTTTCTGCATAATATCTGTAATTTTTATAGTGTTCATCAAATAACCCATATATATTTAATTTTTCCCCATTACTATTAATAACAAACCCTACTTCTTTCTTTTTATTTTCCATATTTTTTCACCAAAATCCTTCCTAATATTGCATATGAAATAATAATTAATAACAAAAGTACAACAAAAGACATTATTAAAATAATTACAATATTATCAAAATAACTAACAATTGATACTGTTGTTGAAATAATAAAAGCATTAGTTAAAGCAATAAAATGCGCTAATTTTTTAAGTCCTATTTTTTCGACATTCAATTGATATTTTGTAACTAAATAACTAACTTCTTTACTATAACGATATTTTAATAATTTCTTTTTATTATTGATTATTAAGATATAATATATTAAATAAACAATGATAAAAAAAATAAACCACAAAAGCATTTTAAATCCTCCTTTAAAATAAAAAGCATTATAAATTTAAGGGCGAAATTCGCGGTACCACCTTAATTCATAATACTATGATTATCTTTTTCTCTTAACGCGAGTAACGCCAAATGGAACTAAAAATGCAAGTTCACTATTTCTTTTTAAAAGTTTTCACCAGCCACTTTTTCTCTAAATAAAAAGATAATAACTACTACTCATTTTATAAGTTTTTAAAAATCAATATTATTATAACACAAAAAAGGATTTATTCAATCCTTTTTAAACAGTATTTAAATACTCTAATAGTTTTAAGAATATTTTAATAAATTTTTTATCTAGTCCTGTTTTTTTCAATTTACGAATAGCAATTCTTTTTTTCTTAATCGGCAACTCACCAAATAAAATAGCATCAATTCTTTCTTTCATTTGTGTTTCAATTGGTAAATCTGATAAAATTTCTTCTATTTCTTCATTGATTAAACGTTCAGCTGCTATTTCAATATCTTGACCTTTACAATTGATTGTAAGTTGACTTATTGTTGAAACATCGAATACTTCAACAATAAAATCAGGTCCTTCACTATATTTTTTAAATGCTACTGGATTATTTTTAACATAACATTTGACATCGCTAGCTTCCTTGGTGTTGCGGAAACGAATTTTATAATTACGCAATTTAGGAACGATGTTACTCTTTCCTTCCAAAGCTCTAATAATAACAGTATAATTGTTTGGCATATAATTATAATCGATTTGTGTAAGTAGGTAAAAATCTTTTTTATAAAGATCACTAACACCATCATCTTCATATAAATTATAAGTATTGCTTTGACCAGGGAAAATATGAATTTCCATGTTCTTAGGTGGATTAGTATCATTTAAATTATCATTATACCCTAGAGGAATAATAGCTCCACTTTTAGCAAAAACAGGATAGTCTTCATCTTTAAAGAAAGATATATATTCTTTATCACCTGGGAATTTTTTACCTGTCATAAAATCATACCAAGTTCCCGTTGGGATAAAGAATTTATGAACAACACGATTCATAACATAGTCTTTTTTGTTAGCGATTGGACAAACAAACAATTCCGTTCCTAAAAAATATTCATAACAATAATTAACATCATCATACATAATAGGAAACTTGTAAAAAACAGGACGCATTACAGGAATCCCATCAGCGTAATAGCGATATGCTTCAGAATATAAATAAGGAATCATTTTATGTCTTAATTCTAAGTAGTTTTTAACTATTGCATAGGTTTTTATTCCCCAACGCCATGGTTCACGTTTATAATATTTTCCTTTTTCACTACCAAATTTCATAATTGAAGAAAACACACCAAGTTGTACAAATCTTGTGTATAACTCATTATCTTCAGTACCTTTATAATATCCTCCCATATCATGAGCCCACCAAGATACTCCCATATTGGCAGCGTTAACATTACTTTTAATAACTTCTTTTAAACTATCCCAATTGACAATGGTTCGACCACTATATAAAACAGGATAACGATGAGGTGTTTTAAAATGATTTCTTGTCAAAATCAAAGGACGATGTTCATAGTTTTTTTGCATATCGGCAAAATGATAATGATCTAAATACCATAACTCATATTGTTTTTCTTTATCAAGAACATCTAACCAAAAGAAATCAACACCCATACTTTCTAATGGATTTATTAATATTTTAAAATAGGCATCTATAAACTTAGGATCATATGCATTAAAAGGGATAACACCTTTTTCATCCGGTGAAAGATATTTTTTTAATAATTCATAATTATCTTCATAAGGATATATACCGGTAGTAGGATTAACACTAAGACCAATTCTAATACCATGTTTATGTAAATAACCAATCATTCCTTTTGGCGATTTAAAATATTCGTTATTCCAACTAAAACCACTTTCATTTAATTTATCTTCACTACCGTTTTTATGCCAATTAGCATTCAATAACAACACTGATAAAGGAATTTCTTGATTATCAAATTCATCAATAAGTTTTTTTAGTGAATGATCATCATATGCTTCGTTTTTATCCCACCAATTACCTAAAGCATAACGTGGAATTAAAGAAGGTCTACCTGTCAAATTAAAATAATCTTTTAAACAGCCTTCAAAATCTTTACCATATGCAAATAAATAAATATCTAATTCTTGAACATCACGATTAACTAATTCGCCAGACTCTAAAAATATTTTTGTTTTACTATCATCGATAGTTACAAAACCATCAATACTATATAGCCCTTTTGTCATATGTAGTTTATTATTTTTAACTTGATCAAAAGCATATCCTGGTGCTTTATAATTGCGAACTTCTGGATGACCATAATACCAAGTTCTATTATTAGCTATAACATCAACTAATAAATTTTTCTTTTTATTTAAGAGATTACCTTTAAATGGTTTTTCTTTATTATAAAATAATCTAAAATAAGGAGAGGTAATTTCTAAATACTTTTTATCTTCCTTAATCGTAATATTAGGACGACTAAAATTACGTACTAAAGCGAATTCACTAGGATGATCTTCAAAAACTCCTGCTTTATTATATTCTAATCTAATCAATCTTTCAGTTAAAATCGTAATTCGATAATTCTGTCCTTTTATAATGTTTTCAGGATTAGCAACAGCTCTATTTTTATCAATTTTAAATTGTTCTCCTAATGGATACACATTTTCACCCCTTTCGTAATTCTATTATAATTGATCGATTTTCATAAAATTAGTTGATTTTACTATTTCTAATGGATAACCACCAGTAATAATAATTTTATCTCCACTACCTAAATTAAGTTTCTCTTTAGATACCTTGTAGGCATTTTTCATAATATCATCAAAGTTTTGCATTTCATCTACAAATTTACCATAAATACCAAAAGACAAAGTAAGCGCTCTTATGGTTCTTTCATTTGGTGTTAAAGCAATAATAGGACAATTAGGTCTAAAACGACTTATCTTTCGAGCCGTATAACCTGTTTTAGTAGTAGCGATAATGGCACTACATTTCAATCTATTGGCACATTCTACTACGCTATATGAAATAGAACCAGTTATATCTTGTTTTTCAGTTCGCATTGTTTTATCTAATAAATCCAAATAATTAATATCTGTTTCTGCAACCGAAGCAATACGTGACATCATATTAATTGTTTCCACTGGATATTTACCAATAGTAGTTTCCCCACTTAACATGATTGTATCCGCACCATCTAAAACTGCATTAGCAACATCACTGACTTCTGCTCTAGTTGGTCTAATAACATTTTCCATGCTTGCTAGCATTTCAGTTGCTACAATACTAATTTTACCTGCTGTATGACATTTTGTTATTAACATTTTTTGAATACCTGGAACACGTTCCATAGGAATTTCCACTCCTAGATCACCACGTGCAACCATAACTCCATCACATACACGAATAATTTCATCAATATCATCTAAAGAATTCTCATTTTCAATTTTAGCAATTAATTGAATATGATCATTATTTAAATCTTTTAACATTTTTCTTACTTCTAATATATCTTGGTGACATCCAACATATGAAAGAGATAAAAAGTCAATGTCCATCTCATTAGCAAAATTAATGTCTTCAATATCTTTAGGACTTAGAAAAGAGCGTGAAAATTTGATACCTGGAACATTTAAGCTTTTGTGATTTTTAACAACTCCATTATTTTTTACTTCACACAACAAATATTCGCTATTTTTATCTAAAACAACTAATTCAATTTTACCATCATCTAATTTAACACAATCATTACATTTAATGTCATTTATTAAATTAGGATAAGAAACAGAAAATTTTGTTTCATCACCCTCAATATCGGCCATATAAATTTTAACTTTACTTCCTTTATTTAATTTGGCTTTCCCGTTTTTAAAAGAACCAACACGAATATCAGGACCAGTCAAATCCATCATGATTCCAATATGAACATTAAGTTCTTTATTAATTTCACGAACATTTTTAATTATTTGACGACTAAAATCATGAGTTGAGTGTGATAAATTTAAGCGTATGACGTTCATCCCATTTAGAAACATTTCTTTAAGTGTTTCTTTGTTTTTACTTGAAGGACCAATTGTTGCGATTATTTTTGTCTTATTCATACCATCACCTATTATTAATTATATCATATTTTTTGTCATAAAAAAGAAAAAATCGTGAAATATTCACGATTTATCCTGCAAAATGAATCATTGTCCTAGTAACTGGTTTACGACTAGTTGTTTGTGTATAAGCACCACTTGTTGTCCAACCAGTAGCTTCTCCCCATGAAGCAGGTGGTGCATAAGATGTTCTTGACTCTACACCGCAACCCTGATTACTGCTAGTGTCACTCCACTCAGTAAAATTAGAAGTACATTCATCAACATAACGTGTACATTCAGTACATAATAATTGTCCTGTGTTAGTATTGTAATTACCTCTACCACTAAATTCTCCATTACAATAACTGCCACAACGAATTCTTATCATATCTGCTCCAGTCCATCCAGAAGGTAAGCTTTGCTCGCCCAAATCTGCTGTTGAATAATAGTATCGTACACTTTCCTTTTTTTTAGCGCGGTATTGAACCTTAGATGTATAATAACCATCACTTGGAACACTCGTTGAATAACTACTTGACCAACTTGCTACATCTTTATATCCATATTCTGTTCTTCCTTCTATAGTAACTGTTTTACTTGATATATTTCCTCCTGCATCTTTTACTTGAATATCAATAGTTCCAGCTTCATTATAATTACTTGATACATTGCTTTCTTGCCATGTTGTACCACCATCAAAACTATATTCCGTTACGCCTATATTATCTGTTGCATTTACTGTTAATTGAATACCACTTAATACCCACTCTGTTGTGTTTGCTGTTACACTTACTATTTCTGGTGGTCAATATCTCCTACGATAATGTGAACTAAAAATGCCCCTTCATTTCCACTACAATCCGTTGCATAATATGTTATTTCATAATCATCTGCGACTTCTATATTATATATTCCTCTTGTTTTGGCTTTTAATGTGTTTTCACAATCATTTACACTTGTATCTGTTCCACTTAACCCACAACTATTATCTGTTACTATCGCTTCTGGTAAGACAAAAGTTGTATCGTCTTGGTATACTTCTATTTTATATATTCCTTCATCATACACTATTCCACTATCTTCACTAAAACTTATTTCTGGTTTTGTTGTATCTACTATATTTACTTCATAATTTTGGCGATATGTATATCCGTAGTTTGGATCATATGCTCTATATTCTATATTGTATTGATTCCCCACTATTTCTATTTTTACTTCACTTACTTCTTTGTTATTTAATTTTATTGTTGGTCCTTCTACTTTTAATTCATTACCTTTATAACTTGTTGCTTCTACTTCAAATTCTGTAAATTCTGTATTTGCTTCGATATTATTTTTATATTCTCCTTTTACAACTTCAAAAGTTGGAGCATACCCTTCTATTAATTCGGCACATGTTAATTCATTATATTTATAATCATATTGATTATTTGCTATATCTTTAGTTATTGTTATACATCCATTTAATTCTTCTCCATTTCGAGGATCTAGAATATCTTTATTAGATATAAAGCCATCTTCTAATAACATGTCTAAATTAACGAAAATTATATCATCTGCGTTTTCAGGTAAATA
>CALVXF010000070.1 GCA_944368875.1 uncultured Bacilli bacterium | reverse complement strand
TTATAGTATTTACATATTGTAACTCTATATTCATTTTACACGTTTTACGTGTTGTTGGCAATATTTAATCATTAAAAAAGTGTTAAGATAACTTAACACTATTTTCTAAGTTTCGCACTGCTTTTTTCCTCAACTGCTTTAATTATATTATTAAATACTTCTAATACTTCATCATCAGTAAGTGTTCGATCTGTAGCTTGGAATGTCAATTTATAAGCAATTGATTTTTCATCATCTGCAACATTTTCACCAACGTATAGATCAAAAACATCAATATTTGTTAAAATACGACCACCTGTCTTTTTAATTATATCCATTACTTTTTTAGATTCCATATCTTTTTTCATAACAAAAGCTAAATCTTTTGTAACGCTTGGATATTTTGGTGTTTCTCTAAACTTAATAATACGTACTTTTTTAGTTAATAATTTATCAATGCTAAGTTCAAAAACATAAACTTCTTTTTTACTTAGTGAAGGGTGAACTTGTCCTAAATAACCTATTACTTCATTATCAACTAGTATTTCGGCACTTTTCCCAGGGTGTAAATCTTTCATGTTTGTTACTCTAAAGTCATAACGATTGCTTAATCCTAAATAATTTAAAATTGTTTCAATTATACCTTTTACTAAATAGAAATCAACTTTAATAAATTTTTGTTGCCAATCGTTTCTAAAATATGTTCCACATAGTAAACTAGCAATTTTATTTTCTTCTAAATAAGTACCATTTTCTTTGGTATAAACTTTACCATCTTCAAAAATCATAATATCATTTTGTTTACGTGCTTGATTATATTCTAAAACTTTTAATAGGGATGGAATAATACTTTTACGCATTACTTTTTTATCTTCACTCATTGGTTCTAAAAGCGTAACATCTTCACTTTCTTTTAAAGTAAATAAATTAGCTTCTTCTTGACTCATTAATGAGTATGTAATAACTTGATTTAAACCTAAAGCACGAAGTTGATAACGTAGTTCATTAACCATACGTTCTTTATTAGATATAGTTCCACGTTTAACAGAAATAACTGGCATATGACCTTTTAGATGTTCATATCCATATATACGTCCCACTTCTTCAATTAAGTCTTCTTTAATACTTATGTCTAATCTTCTAGTAGGTACTTCAACGACAAAATTATCATTTTTTAAGTTAGTTTTGAAACCTAGACGTCTAAAGACATCCTCTACTTCACGAGATGTAAGACTCATACCTAATACTTGATTAATTTTACCTAAAGTAATATCTATTTTTTTAGTATCATGATTAGCTTTATCATGGGTTAAAACACCACTTAAGACTTTCCCAGATGCATATTTATTTAGTAAATAACAAGCACGTTTTAACGCTTCAATTGTCCGATTTGGATCAATGCCTTTTTCATAGCGATTACTTGCTTCGCTTTTTAAAATACTTTTAGAAGTATAACGAATATTATAGGAATTAAAAATAGCTGATTCGATAAAAATATTTTTAGTATCTTCTTCTACTTCTGTTGATAAACCACCCATAACCCCTGCTAGAGCGACTGCTTCTTTTTCATTAGCAATAACAATATCGGTATTTTTTAATTGGCGATTATTACCATCTAGAGTTGTTATTTCTTCACCATCTTCAGCCATACGAACAATTACTTTATTACCTAATTTATCGGCATCGAAAAAGTGAAGTGGTTGACCATATTCAAGCATAACATAATTACTAATATCAACAACGTTATTAATAGGTCTAATACCACTAGCCATAAGGCGAGACTTCATCCATTTAGGACTTTCTTTTATTTCAACATCACGAACTAGTTTTCCTAAATAAATTGAACAATTATCAGTTTGAACATCAATTTGATATGTATCGTTGATATCTTCTTCTAATTCATCACATTTATTTTCTGGTAATTTAACTTCTTTATCATAAATCGCTCCTAATTCATAAGCCATTCCTAAAACACTTAATAAATCAGCACGATTACTTGTCAATTCAAAATCAATAGCTAAATCATCAAACCCTAAGTAAGCTAAAGCATCACTACCTACTTTGGCATCACTATCTAAAACATGAATTCCTTCTTTATCTTCTTCACTTAAGTATTTACTTTCAATTCCAAGTTCAGCTAAGGAGCAAATCATACCATTAGAATCCATACCAGCAAGTTTAGCTTTTTTAATTATAATATCACCTGGTAATTTAGCTCCTACTTTAGCAACAATTACTTTTTGTCCGGCAGCAACATTAGGTGCACCACAAATAATTTGTTCAACACTATCACCTAAATCTACTTCACATATATGAAGTTTTTTACTATCAGGATGCATTTTACAAGATTTAACATAACCTACAACTAATCCTGTTGCATTACTAATAGCACAAATACTTTCATATTCATTGCCAGCAAAAACCATTTTTTCAGCTAATTCTTTATAATCAATATCTTTAATATCAATATATTCACTTACAAAACTTTTACTTAGAAGCATCATTATCACCTCCGATAACACGATTAAAATCATTTAAGAAACGAACATCGTTTGTATAGAAATTACGAATATCATTTATACCATATTTAAGCATCGCAACACGTTCTGGTCCAATTCCAAAAGCAAAACCCGTATATTTATCTGGATCATAACCACTATCTCTTAAAACATTAGGATGTACCATACCAGCACCTAATATTTCAATCCAACCAGTTCCTTTACATAGCGGACAACCAACACCACCACATTTAAAACATGTAACATCTACTTCAATAGATGGTTCAGTAAATGGGAAGAAACTTGGACGAAAACGAATAACACGATCTTCACCAAACATTTTTTTCGCAAATATTTCTAAAGTGCCTTTTAAATCAG
>CALVXF010000069.1 GCA_944368875.1 uncultured Bacilli bacterium | reverse complement strand
GTAAACATACAATTACTACCCAAAAAACAACATCGAAAATTATCTTTCCAACACTCTTCTTTTTTGGTTCATAAAATTGTTCTACTTGTTCTTCATTTTGAACTTTTTTAACCATACTATCACTCCTCAAGGTATATTATACAAAAAAATTAATATTTGTCAAATAATTACAACAAATATTAAAAATTATTATACAAAATTTTGCGGTTTTATTTATACAAAAAAAAGAGGCATATAAGCCTCTTTAGTTTTCTGCTTCTTCTAACATATTAGTAATGAAGATCCCATACCCTTTAGTTGGATTATCGACAACAACATGCGTTACCGCACCAATAATGTAATCTCCTTGAATAATTGGTGAACCACTCATTCCTTGAATTACACCGCCTGTTTTATTCAATAATTCTTCATCAGTGATTTCAAAAGTTATATTTTTTATTGTGTTTTTAGAATTTTTTTTAGTAATGTTAATTTTATATTCTTTTATTTCTTGTCCATCTAAAACTGTTTTGATATAGGCTTCGCCTAATTCTATGTCATCTATGTCAGCTACTTTATATAATTTGGATGTATCTAGTGAAACTGAAGCAGTATATTCACCAAAAATACCATGAATGGTATTTTCGCTAACAGTTCCTTTTACAGCGTCTTTGTCATACCTAGCGTTTTTCTCACCAGGATTTCCTTTACTACTTCTCGTAACACTTGTAACAGTAGAATCATAAATTGTTCCATCTTTGATTTCCAAGATTTTACCGGTTGATTTTTCTATAATTTCATGGCCAAGAGCTCCAAATAGATTAGTGTTTGGATCAACAAAAGTAAGTGTTCCAACACCTGTTATAGAGTCTTTAACATATAAACCTGTTTTTGATATGTTGCTATTGTCTTTGACTAATTTAAGAGTTGTTTCAAATTCTTTATTATTTCGTATATATGTTATTTTTACATTACTGCTTGTATTTATACAATCAACTAATTGCTCAATTGTATAAACTTTTTCACCTTCAACTTCTGTTATAATATCACCAACAACGATTCCTGCTTCTAAAGCTGGATTTTTATTACCTATTGTATAAGTTCCTACTACTAAAACACCACTCGCATTAAGTTCAATACCAATATTATTACCACCGGCAATAATATAATCAGAATAAGCGAGGGCATTTAGTGGCATACTAAATGCAAGAAGCAAAAAAATAGTTGTTTTAAAAAATTTTTTTAAAACCACTAAATCATCTCCTTTATATAGACTACAATATTAGTATTACCAATTTCTAAAAAAAATAAAAGACAATATTTGCCTTTTATTAAATCTTATATATATAATTTTCTTTTCGCGGTTTATCTTCAATAGTATCTTGTAAAGCATATCCAACAATACAATGACCAATTCCTTCATATTCACCATTAATACCCAACATTTTTAGTATTTCTTGACCTTCAGCAGTTGCGAATTCTTCTTTAGCTCGATGAATCCAACATGCACCTAAACCTAAACTATGGGCAGCAATCAACATGTTTTCAATTACAACACTGCCATCATAAATATATGTAGGATATTTTTTATCAGCTAAAACTACTAAAACTACTGGTGCGCCATAAAAAGGATCAGCTTGACTACCCATAATTCTGGCATTTAAACTAGCTAATTTATCACGAACTTCTTTATTTGTGATTGCTATAATAATAGGTGATTGTTTATTCATTCCACTTGGTGCATAAGTTCCTGCTTTTAATATTTCATCAATTAATTCCATAGGTGGCATTTCTTCTTTATATTTTTTAACGCTTCTTCTTGTTAAAATATTTTTAATAGTTTCGTTCATTTTTTAACCTCCCTTGTTATTCTTCAATATTAAAGTCTTGAATCTCATCATTTTCTGTAACTAATTTAGTGATCTCTGCTTCGACACTTTTTAATTTCTTATCACAATCTTTAATTAGTTTCATAGCTTCGCGATATTTATCAATCGATTCATCTAAAGAACTATTACCATTTTCTAAATCATTAATAATTTTTTCTAAAGCTTTAATTTTATCTTCAAATTTTTCTTGCTTTGCCATATTATTTACCTTCCTTATCTTCTACAATAACTTTAACTTCACCATCGCTAAAGTGGATATTCAACTTATCATTAATATTTACCTCATTTATACTATTTACAATATTATTATCTTTATATGTAATTGTATAACCACGTTTTAAAACTTTTAAGGGATTCAAAAGTTCCATTTTCGCAATTATATTTAATAATTCTTTTTGTTGATTCAAATAAATATTTTGAGGGTTTACAAGTATATAACTTTTCTTAAGATTGTTTAAGTGTGTTTTAGCACTATCTATCTGATATGCAATCACACTTTGTAATTTTTCTGTTAAGATGTCTATTTTTTGTTGTTTTTGTTCAAACATCATCATTGGATTTTTAATTACATATGAATTAGTAAGACTATCAAGATATAGTCTACTAAAATTGATTTTCTTATAAATACTTTCTGAAAGACGAATTTTAAATTGCTCTAAATTATTCAAAACATCATGAATATTAGGCACAGCCATTTCAGCTGCTCCCGTTGGAGTTGGAGCACGCATATCAGCGACAAAATCACTAATTGTAAAATCTACTTCGTGTCCTACAGCACTTATAATAGGCACATTAGAATCATATATTGCACGAGCTACAATTTCCTCATTAAATGGCCACAAATCTTCAAGAGATCCACCACCACGGCCAACAATTAATACATCAATAGGATAATTGTTAGCTTGTTTTATTTTAGAAGCAATATCTAAAGCTGCTTGGTCACCTTGTACTAAAGCTGGAAAAAGATATATTTCTGTTAATGGAAAACGTCTTTTAATAGTCGAAATTATATCTTTAATAGCTGCTCCTGTTGAAGCTGTGACAACACCAATGCGTTCTGGTAATTTAGGTATTGGCTTTTTGTGTGCTTCATCAAACAAACCTTCGTTTGCTAATTTGCGTTTTAATTTTTCAAAAGCCAAGTATAAATTACCTAATCCATCTTCTAGCATCGCGTTAGCATATATTTGATAAGAACCCGTAGCCTCATATATACTAATACGTCCAGTTATTAAAACTTTGGCTCCATCACTTGGTTCAAACAATAATTTATTTGCTTGATTTTTAAACATAATGACATTTATTTTACTTGTTTCATCTTTAATGCTGAAATATAGATGACCCGTTGTATGTTTTTTAAAATTGGAAATTTCCCCTTTTACAAAAATAGTTTGTAAATTAGGATCACTATCAAATCTACTTTTTAAATACCGATTTATGGCTCCAACTGTTAAATATTTACTATCATTCATAATAACTCCTATTTATTGTGATATATCTTATCTAATACTCCGTTGATCATGCCTTTTACTTCATCATCACTATAACTTTTAGCAAGTTCCACTGCTTCGTTGATTGCTACTATATCTGGCGTTTCAGTATATAATAATTCGTATATACCCATTCTTAAAATAGCCTGATCAGTATTGCCCAAGCGATCAATCGTCCAACCAGTTAAATATTTATTGGCAAGATCATCAATTTCTTTTTTTTCTTTTATAACACCATAAACCATCGTATTAACAAATTCATTTTCGATAGGATATACTTCTTTAATAATCTTAGCAATATCATAAGTCATCTTATTTTTATCATAAACATTAATTTGGTAAAGAATAGTCATAATATATTTTCGTAATTGACTTCTATTTGCCTGTTTCATAATATCACCTTATTTAATTTTATCATAGATATTTTAAATTTAGAAGACTTAATTAATTAAGAAAATCTTCACCTAATTCATAATATATTACGAAAAGGAATTCTAATCTTCTTTATAAATTTATCAACAGTATATTTGAAAATAAATTGTCTTACAAAGTCTACTATCATGCCTGTTATAAAAATAACTATTACAACCACTAATAACATGTAAATGTTTGTTCTTAGGTTGCTTAGTATATAGACATTATCAAAAAAGTTATTCCACCATAAGACCATAAATGGACCATCATGTATCAAATAAATACCTAAAGTGTTTGTAGCAATTTTATTTATTACTATATTATTTTTAATTTTAAGATTTTTAAAAACCATAAATAATGATACTGAAATGTATAACATTAAGATAGTATTAGGTCGCCAAAAATAATTAATACTAACATTATCGAAAACAACATCAATAATAAAAATTGATAATACAATTAATATGATTGAAGTAATAAAATGTTTAATACTTTTTTCTAAACCAGAAAATAGACTTAGATCATATTTTTTTATATATGCACCCAAAATATAAATAATAATCAACCAAATAAAACGATTATAATAAAGCAAACTTTCAGTTTGATTTATTAAAAAGCCAAATATAGTTGGCAAAAAACAAAATAAAAATAATAATATCAATAGTAATTTTTTGTTTTCTGATTTACTGCTATTATTGATTAATTTATTTATATAAGGTGAAAACAAATAAACCAATATATAGGCCGTAGTAAACCACCATACACCGAATATATTAGGAAATAATATATAATACCATGAAGATGGTTTAAAACCTAAAAACACATATAAGATATATCCTAAAATTGAATAAAATAAGACTTGTAATATTAACTTAATAATTTTTTCTAATTTAAATTTGCTATTTATGCAAAAATAACCAGTAATTAACATAAAACAATTAACACCTAACTCACCAAACATATTGATAAATGCTAAAAAATATTTTGTTTTAGATGGATCTGGCGCTTCATATTAGAATGCCACACAAAATGAAAAAGAATAATTAGACAAATACATATTATTCTTAATAATTCAAAATTAGAATATCTCTCTTTTTACATAAAACACCCTCATATCCTACTTCATATTCCTTTTAAATGAAAGGATTTCTTTAAACTCTTATCTTGTGTATATGATTCAATGTCCTCAATTTTTCGATTATTATTATTGATTAAATATAAACTAATAATATTTAGAAAATCGTTAAAATTGCAAACACACTAATAATAAAATTTGTAAAACTAAATATCAGAGCAAATAACATATTCTAATTAGAAATGTACTTTTCACCAGCACCTGTAGCAAGAGCAACTAAAATAGAAATTTCTAAATATAACGTAGCAAGTAGCATACAAAACCAACCAATAAATGGCACAATTACCATAAGAAGCCAAATATATGGTGTTAAATATATTTCACTTCCCATAACACCTAATTTAGCTGCTACTTGACAAGTGATTTGAAGAAAAAAAACTAAAACCATTATGGCAAATGGAAAGAAAAGGAAACAAAAAGCAAGTAACCAATAGTACCATTTATTATACCAAGCATTTTCGTCATAAACATCTAGTAAAGCAGCAAGCGCAAGATTGCCACAGCCAGCACTTAAAATATTTATTAACAACCACAAAAACCAATTATTTCTTTTTAATATTTTCATATTTCCTCCTATTTTAACATATTTTTTAATTCATATAATTTATTCATTGCATCCATTGGTGTCATTTCCAGTGGATTTATTTTTTCTAACTCTTCTTCTACTTGACTTTTTTCTTTTTCCATTGAATAAAGCGGTAAACTCTGTTGAATTATAATATCTCTTTTATTTTCTTTAGCTTCATATATTTTTAATATTTCATCAGCACGTTTAATTAAACCATCTGGAAGATTTGCTAATTTGGCAACATGAATACCATAGCTTTTATCAACACTACCCTCTTTTATTTTATGTAAGAAAGTAATATTACCATTTTCTTCTAAAGCACTAACGTGAATATTTTTTAAATCGGATAGTTTTTCTTCTAAATCTGTTAATTCGTGATAATGTGTTGAAAACAATGTTTTAGCACCAATATGTAAACTAATATACTCGATAATCGCTTGCGCTAAAGCCATCCCATCAAAAGTTGCCGTTCCTCTACCTAATTCATCAAACAAAATTAAACTATTACTTGTAGCATTACTAATAGCATTATTAGCTTCCATCATCTCAACCATAAATGTTGATTCACCACTAACTAAATCATCACTGGCCCCAATTCTTGTATAGATGCTATCAAAAATGGGAAGTGTAGCTTCTTTAGCAGGCACAAAACAACCAATTTGAGCCATAATAACAGTTATAGCCATTTGGCGCATATAAGTACTCTTCCCAGCCATATTAGGTCCTGTTATAAGCAAAATATTGGTCTTTTCATCCATTATAATATCATTACTTACAAACGTAGTATCGATAACTCTTTCGACAACTGGATGACGATTTTCAATAACATTGACAATTCTTTTATCTGTTAATGTAGGACGAACATAATTATATTCTTCACTAACGGTTGCAAAAGATACTAAAACATCAACTTCACTAATTACTTTAGCAATGTCTTGTAAAATAGGAATATACATTTTTACTTTATCTCTAATTTCACAAAATATACTATATTCCAAATCAATAATTTTTTCTTCAGCATTTAATATTAAAGCTTCTTTTTCTTTTAAGATAGGACTAATATATCTTTCACAGTTAGCTAGTGTTTGTTTACGATCATAACCATATTCTTCTTTAACTAAACCAACTTGACCTTTACTAACTTCAATATAATATCCAAAAATACGATTGTAACCAACTTTTAAATTTTTAATACCTGTTCTTTCGCGTTCTTCACTTTCAAAACGAGCAACAAAATCTTTACCACCTTTTCGTAAATCTTTTAATTCATCAATTTCACTATTATAACCTTCTTTAATTAAAAAACCTTCCTTAATTCCCACTGGTGGATTTTCATAAATACTAGATTCCAACAATTCATATAAATTTGGTAAAGTTTTTAATTCGTGATA
>CALVXF010000068.1 GCA_944368875.1 uncultured Bacilli bacterium | reverse complement strand
TCATATTTTTCACCATCACTTAAAGCTGAATGTAAAATTGCAACATCACTACCAAAGCGATTTCTAAAAGTATTTACTAGTTGTGGCGTTAGTGATATTTCAGGCACTAACACGATTACTTCTTTGTTTTGTTTTAAAACTTCATCAATAACCTGCATATAAACTTCTGTCTTACCGCTACCAGTTACCCCATGAAGTAAAAAAGGTGTAAATGTATTTAACACTTTTTTTATTTCTTGATAACACTTGTGTTGATATTGATTCAAAGGTAGTTTTTCTGTTTTAACGATTTCTTTTTGTTTTAAACGATATGTCTCTTGTTGCTTTTCTATCAAGACTTGTTTTTTTAGTAAAGTGTCTAAGCTACTCTGAGATATATTTTTTGCTTCACTTTTCAAAACCATCTCTTGTTTTTCAAATAATTTTAAGATTCTCTTTTGAGTAGCATTAGCCCCGCTATAAGTTTTATCTTTTAGATACAAATAAGTTACATACTTCTTATTTATTTTGACGCCATGATGAGCTTTTAAAGCTTTTGGCAACATTGTTTGATAACAACTTATTAAAGTAGCCATGGTTTTTTTACTTAAATATTTACCAAGTTCATACATTTCTTCATTGATAACTGGATAATCATCGATTACATTTAAAATATCTTTAGTTTGGTAGTCTGGTTTTTCGCTATTGATTTCCATGACAAAACCTTCTAATTTTTGAGAATTAAAAGGAACAAAAACTCTAACACCAATAGCCATTTTATTTTCTAAATTAATAGGTACATGATACTTAAATGTTTTTGCGACTTGCTTGGCTTTTAATTCAATTAATACATCAGCAAACATCTTATTTTTTCTTTCCTTTTAAAGTTGTATAAAAATCTTGAATACCGCTATACATTCTAACAGGAAGCATTTCATTTTTCTTAATTTGTTCATTATAAACTAAATCGAAATTAGCAACACCATCACTACAATTATAAGTGCGTAATTCTTCTTCTACACTAAGCATTTGTTCTTTTTGTTCTTCTGTTAATTCATTTGGTAAATACAAGCGTCCCATTTTCCCAAAATATTTAGTTATATTTAAAAAAACGATACTTTTTTCAACTGTTGCGACTAAAAGAGAAAGAGTATCAATGTCTTTTATGTGAACGAAAGCCTGAAGTCTTTCATTAAAGTTTTCTTTAATAATTTTTTGCATATATTCATAGTGAAAATCCTCAGTTATAATCTCTTGTTGGGGACGAGTACCAAAATTAATACATTCACCATTTGGTTTAATAACAAAACCTAATGAGTGTAAATTGTTGTTATTCATATTAACACCTCTTTTTTTATTATAACAAAAAAAGAACTATTTTTGTAGTTCTTCTTCAATTCTTAATAATTGATTATATTTACAAACACGATCTGTTCTTGACATAGAACCTGTTTTGATTTGTCCTAAATTTAGACCAACTGCTAAATCAGCAATTGTTGTATCTTCTGTTTCCCCACTACGATGAGAAATAACTGTTTTATAATTGTTTTTACGCGCTAGTTCAATTGTTTCAATCGTTTCCGTAATTGTTCCTATTTGATTTACTTTAAGTAATATCGCATTGCCTGCATGCATATCAATACCTTGTTGTAGACATTTTTTATTTGTTACAAACAAGTCATCACCGACTAATTGAATTTTATGACCTAGTTTTTCAGTCACTAATTTAAAGCCTTCCCAATCGTTTTCATCAACTGGATCTTCAATAGTAATAATTGGATATTTATTGACTAATTCAACATAGAAATCCACTAATTCTTCAGTTGTTAAAGTTCTATTTTCACCAACTAAAACATATTTCCCATCTTTATAAAATTCACTAGCAGCTACATCAATACCTAAACATACATCTATACCAGGTTGATACCCAGCTTCACGAATTGCTTCCATAATTAAATCAAAACCTTCGCTGTTAGATTCTAAATTAGGAGCAAATCCACCTTCATCACCGACACCCGTAGCTAAACCTTTGTTATTTAAAACTTTCTTTAAATGATGAAAGACTTCTGCTCCAATGCGAATACGTTCTTTAACTGTATTACGTTTAGGAATAATCATAAATTCTTGAAAATCAAGTTTATTATCAGCATGGGCTCCACCATTTAAAATATTCATCATTGGTTGGGGCAGTGTTCTACCATCTCCTACATATTTATATAAAGGCATATTATGATCTAAAGCTGCAGCTTTTAAATTAGCCATACTAATACCTAATATCGCATTAGCTCCATATTTACTTTTGTTTTCTGTACCATCGGCATTAATCATAGCGTAGTCTAATTCTTTTTGATTATCAGCTTCATAACCAATAACTAAATCGCGTAAAGGACCATTGACATTATCTACAGCTTTTAAAACACCTTTCCCTAAATAACGACTTTTATCATTATCACGAAGTTCTAAAGCTTCACGAACACCGGTTGATGCTCCACTTGGAACTATCGCACGTCCCATAACACCACTTTCTAATGTTACTTCTACTTCTACTGTTGGATTTCCACGACTATCCAACACTTCTCTTGCATGTACATCTTTAATTTTACTCATACTTATTCTCCTATTCTTTCTACTATTTCTTTATATATTTTTCCACGTTGTTCAAAATCTTTAAATTGATCCCATGAAGCACAAGCTGGACTAAGTAATATAGTATCTCCTTTTGCACTTTCATGATATGCTTCTAAAACTGCTTGTTCTAAACTATCAGTCATCACAACTGGATAATTATTGTTCCGACACCAATCTTTAATTCGCATTCCTGTTTGACCAAAACTAATTACTAGTTTGACATGCTTCATATATGGTATTAAATCATCAAAACTATGTCCTCTATCTAACCCTCCTAACAATAGAATAACTGGTGTTTTAAATGTTTTCAAAGCCGTAATTGTACTAGTACAATTAGTTGATTTAGAATCGTTATAAAAAGTTCTTCCATTTACTTCTCTAACAAGTTCTATACGATGTTCTACACCACCAAACTTTTTTAAAACATTAGTAATACAAGTATCTGAAACACCAAATTCTTTACTAACTAAAATAGCAGCCATAATATTTTCATAATTATGTTCACCTTTAATTTTAATATCTTCTGTTTTTACACATGGTTTATCGTGATAATAAATTACACCAGATTCTAATCTACAATCACCATTATCACCAAAATAATATTTATGTTTTACATCTTTACTTACTTGTAGTACATCTTCATTGTTTTTATTTAAAATTGCTAGAACACAATCTTTTAAGATTATACTTTTATTCTTTTTATATGTCTCATAATCACCAAAGAAATCTAAGTGGACTGGACTTAAATTAGTCATAACAACAATTTCTGATTTAAAATTAACAAAATCATGTTGTTGGTGTCCGGATATTTCTAAAACCAAAATATCGCCACTTTTTACTTCTTTTGTTAGTTCGGAAAGAGGAATTCCTATATTACCACCCAAATGAACAGGTAGACCACTTTCTTTTAATATTTCATAAATTAAAGTGGTTGTCGTTGTTTTACCATTACTTCCTGTGATAGATATAATATGGACATCTTTAGGTAATAAATTATAAGCAACTTCAACTTCATTAATAACGGGAATTTTTAATTCTTTAGCTTTTATACAAATAGGATGATCAAATCTAATTCCGGGATTTTTAACAACATAATTGTAAGTTTCATCTAATAAAGATAGTGGATCAGGTGTAATTACAACATCAACACCTAATTTTTCTAATTCTTTAACATGATTTTGATCTTGTTCTTTGCCATCAGTTACTAAAATCTTGTTATGATAATGACTCAATAATTTTGCTACTGCATAACCACTACGAGCCATCCCCAATACAAAGATCTTTTTATTCTCAAACATTATATCACCCATTTTAATTATATCATTTTATTATGCTAAAAAAACATTTTTTACTTAATTTGACAGAATTATATATTTGGTAAATAGTTTTAAATATGATATAATTGTTATGGTTGAAAGGAATGATTTTATGGTACTTAAGGAACTAACAAATGAAGAGTTTTATACATTTACCATAAACTATCCATTAAAAAGTTTATATCAAACTAATTCTTATGCTTTTGTCATGCATGAACAAAACTATGATAGTGTTTTTCTAGGTTTAATCGATGATAATAATAGATGTGTTGCGGCTTCTTTAATTTTAATTGAAAAGAAAAATAATTTTAAATATGCCTACGCTCCACGTGGTTTTCTAATTGATTATACTAATTTTGAATTATTAAAAATATACACTCAACAGATAAAAAAGTATTTAAATAAGTTAGATGTTGTTGCGATTAAAATTGCTCCTCTAATCATCCGTAATAAAAATGATATCAATCATCAACAAATAGAATATAATCCTAATTTTGATTGTGAAATGCAAAACTTGAAACAATTAGACTATTTTCATATGGGTTTCAACAACTATTTTGAAGCTTTAAAACCTCGTTATGAAGCAATTGTTGATTTAGATAAAAATTATCAAGTTTTATTTAGTAATTTTTATAAAGAAACTAAAACAAAAATAAGAAGTGCGGTTAATAAAGGTGTTTTAATTTATCGTGGTCGTGAAGAAAATCTTGGTTATTTATATGCCCATACAAAGAAAAAATATCCAAGAGATTTAAAATTTTTTAATGATTGCTTTTACTTTTTTGGTAAAAGTCATAGTATTGATTTTTACTATGCTAAATTAGATACCCAAACTTATATTAAATATGCCCAAACAAATTACAATGAAGCTGAAAAACAAAGTATTGATATCAACAATAAAATTTTAGCTAAAAATAATAACAATATAAGTTTAATTAATAAAAAGATGAGTATTGATAAAAGAATGGAAAGATGTAAACGCGATTTAATTCTCGCTACTAATCTTCTTAGTAAATATCCCCAAGGTTTAGTATTAGCTTCTATTTTGGTTGTTAAAAATGCTAAAGAAATTTATGTTTTAATGGATGGTATGGATCCTAAATATAAAAAGTTTAATGCTAAACATCTATTAATATGGAAATTAATTGAAAAATATAGTAAAGAAGGATATTCTACATTTAACTTAGGAGGTTGTTCAAATCCTAATGTTCAAGATAATAAATATGAGGGTTTGAATAATTTCAAGTTGAGTTTTAATTCGAAAATATATGAATATGTTGGTGATTTTGAATTAATTATAAATAAAGCAAAATATTTTATGTTTCAAAATTCCATGGGTTTAAAAAATATCTTAAAAAAATAAAAATTGTACAATTAGTACAATTTTTTTTAACAAAAAAGTGTCCGAAGACACTTTTATTATTTAATAATTTCAGAAATATTTCCTGAACCAACTGTACGTCCACCTTCACGAATTGAGAACTTAGTTCCGTTTTCGATAGCAATTGGAGCAATTAGTTCAACAGTCATTTCAACATTATCTCCTGGCATAACCATTTCAGTACCTTCTGGTAATTCGATAACACCTGTTACGTCAGTAGTACGGAAATAGAATTGAGGACGATAGTTACTGAAGAATGGAGTATGACGTCCACCTTCTTCTTTAGTTAAAACGTATACTTGTGCTTTAAATTTAGTATGTGGAGTAACTGAACCTGGTTTTG
>CALVXF010000067.1 GCA_944368875.1 uncultured Bacilli bacterium | reverse complement strand
ATCTTACGTTTTGCTTATAAAGGTAAAAGACATGAGTATTTATACATGAGTAATATTAAGAGTAAATATATAAAAGATCAAAAAACAAATGCTACGATTTTTAATAAGTTAGTAAAAGATAATAAATAAAAGGAAAAAGCGTATATTTATATTGACAAATATAGGCTTTTTTAGTAAAATCTTATTTGGTACATTTTATATATCCCACCATTTTAGGTATTGGGAACACCTAAAAAGGAGATAATTGAAGAAAGGGAAAATATTATGAAAAACACATTCATGCAAAAAAAAGAAAACGTTACACGCGCTTGGTATGTAATTGATGCAGCAGGTGAAAGTTTAGGACGTGTTGCGACTCGTGCAGCACATATCTTACGTGGTAAGAATAAACCTACATATACACCTCATGTTGATTGCGGTGATTATGTTATTATAATTAATGCATCACAAGTTAAATTAACTGGTAATAAATTAAATGACAAAATCTATTACAATCATAGCGGATATACTGGTGGTTTAAGAGAAAGAACGGCAAAAGAAATGGTTGCAAATTATCCTGAAGAAATGCTTGAAAGAGCAGTTAAAGGGATGCTACCTAAAGGTCGCTTAGGACGTCAAATGTATAAAAAATTATTTGTGTATGCTGGTAGTGAACATCCACATACAGCTCAACAACCTGTTGAGTTAAAAAATAACTAAGGAGGATTTAAATGGCAAAGAAAGTATTTACTGGAACAGGTCGTAGAAAAGCTTCAATAGCACAAGTTAAAATGGTTCCAGGAAGTGGAAAAATTACTATTAACGGTCGTGATGTAAGAGAATTCTTACCTTATGAAACAAACGTTATGGATTTAATGCAACCTCTTGTTCTTACAAATAATGAAAAAACATTTGATATTGAAGCAAAAGTAAATGGTGGTGGTTTCACTGGACAAACTGGAGCAATTAGATTAGCAATCGT
This sequence comes from uncultured Bacilli bacterium, assembly GCA_944368875.1. Lineage (GTDB taxonomy): Bacteria > Bacillota_I > Bacilli_A > RF39 > UBA660 > CALVXF01. The sequence continues at coordinate 9,102 of CALVXF010000067.1, read as the reverse complement.
TAGAGCGTTACTAACTTATGATAAAGCTAATGAAGGCAATGAAGATAGTTATCGTACATTGTTAAAAAGAGCAGGATTTGTTACACGTGATCCAAGAAGTAAAGAAAGAAAAAAACCAGGTTTAAAAGCAGCACGTCGTGCGCCACAATTCTCAAAACGTTAATATTGTTGCAGAAAGAAGCATTCTTCAATGCTTCTTTTATTGTGCACTAATCTTGGATATGATATAATCAAAGTGGGTGTTAGTTATGAATAAGAAGAATAAAAAGTATTTAATAGGAGTCATTATATTATGTGTAATTGTTTTTATAGTTGGATATAAAATATATCAAAACAAACTAGAAGAACAATGGGATACAGCAGATGCTGATTATAGTTTAAAATGTGATGCAAATGCTGATGGGGATTTTGATATTGATCTAATTAGAGAAAGACATTCTGGTAATTTTAAAAGTATTGATTTTGCAATTACTATTCCAGAAACTAATTATGTCAATCTCAATGATACTAATTATAAAGATGTTGAATACAGTTTTGAAGATACTTCCACTTTAATCGTTGAAGATAGTGATAATGATTTTGCTAATCTGAAACTTGAATATCATATAGATAAACAATTACTAGAAGAAAGAATATATGGTTTTTTCCATTTAGTTGTCAATGGCAATAATGACAAAGAACAATATTTCACTATTGTTTATTATCTAAATGGTGATGATGTTATGACACAAGTGTTAGAAGCAGATGATGTATATAATCATAGTTTAATTGAAGTTTTAGCCAATAAAATTAGTAATTATAATAATATTGATCTAGATTTAAATACATTATCTAATTTACTTGTTAAGGAAAGAGAAAGTTTAAAACTAAGTTAATAAATAGAAGATTAAATTCCTCTTTTTGTTCGTCAATATGTAATGATAAGATTATTACTGGGGGGGATAGAATGCACGAGTTTAAAAGAGGGGAAATTATATCTAAAAACGAAAATTTAGATTTAATAATAGAAGACTTTTATATTTATAATGGGCAAATTAAAAGAATGAATGTAGAAATAAAAGATGGAGTTATTAATTTTGATAATAAGACCCCACATCCTATTTTGTTAGATACAGTTATTTCTTATTTTTATAATGACAAAGCGAAAAGAGAAAAATTTGGTGTTTATGAAGAAAAAATTTTATTAAATAGCTTTCATACACCTGAAATCAATAGTGCTTCTTATATTGCTAGTTTAGGAGAAGTTGTTAGTTTATATTTAGAAATTCCAGAGGAAGAAAAGATAGGTACTAAGTATGAGGGGACAGGATTAACGCGTTCACTTATGCTATATTTACCTGAAAATAAAGAATTTAATGATAATCAAAAAGAATATTTAAAAGAATTGGATGTTGATGTTGAAATGTTTGGATTAGCTTATGCAGGTAAATCCATTGAAGATATTGAAGTTTTTAGTAGTTATGATGCTAGAGAAGAATTTGAATGTTTGAAAGAAGAGATGAAAAGTGCGAGTAAGTAATGATTGGCAAAGTTATGAGTGCATAGATGCCGGTAATGGTGAAAAATTAGAACGTTGGGGCAATATTATTTTTAGACGTCCTGAACCTCAAGCGATGTGGCCTATAAAACATAGTGATATTTGGACTAATGTTGATGGCTTTTATCATCGTAGTAATAAAGGAGGCGGATACTGGGATTTTAAAAAAGTAATTCCAGAATATTGGACTATTGACTATAAGGATTTGACTTTTAAGGTCAGTCCTACTAATTTTAAGCATACTGGATTATTTCCTGAACAGGCAATAAATTGGGATTTTATGATGACTAAAATTAAAAATGCCAAACGTCCTATAAAGGTTTTAAATTTATTTGCTTATACTGGTGGCGCTACAATGGCTTGTGCTAAAGCAGGAGCTTCTTTAGTTGTGCATGTTGATGCATCTAAAGGTATGAACGCTTGGGCTAAAGAAAATATGCATTTATCAAAATTAGATGATTGTAAAATAAGATTTATTGTTGATGATTGTCTAAAATTTGTCCAAAGAGAAAAACGACGCGGTAATAAATATGATGCGATTGTAATGGATCCTCCTAGTTATGGTAGAGGACCTAATGGCGAAACATGGAAATTTGAAAAAAACTTGGATGTTTTAATTAATGCTTGTTTAGATATCTTAAGTGACAAACCATTATTTTTTCTAATAAATGCTTATACCACAGGGATTTCTAGTACAGTTTTATATAATATTTTAAAAACTTCGGTTGAGCCTTTGTATGGTGGTCAAACTGATGCAGGTGAAATAGGCTTACCTATTACGCGCAATAATTTAATATTGCCTTGTGGAATATATGGTAGGTGGCAATGTGATTAATGTTTTATATGAAGATAATCATGTTTTAGTTGTAGAAAAACCCATTAATATTCCTGTTCAGGCAGACAATAGTGGAGATGTTGATTTTTTATCAATGCTAAAAGATTATATTAAGAAAAAATATCACAAACCTGGTAATGTTTATTTGGGTTTAGTTCATCGTTTAGATAGACCTGTTGGTGGTGTTATGGTTTTTGCGAAAACTAGTAAAGCTGCTAGTAGGCTTAGCGACCAGGTAAGAACGCATGTTTTTAAGAAGAAGTATAGAGCAATTGTTATGGGTCATGTTAAAGAAAGTGATACTCTAGTTGACCGACTTTTAAAAGATAATAATAAGAATATGGTATATATCGATTCTAAGGGAAAAGAGGCTATTTTAAGCTATAAACTAATTTGTTATATTAATAATATGAGTTTAGTAGATATTGAGCTAAAAACGGGACGTAGTCATCAAATAAGAGTACAATTTAGTTCTAGAGGCTATCCTCTATATGGTGATCAAAGGTATAATAAAAATGCTATAGTGAAAGAACAAATAGCTTTATTTGCATATAGTTTAAGTTTTATTCATCCTACTACCAAAGAAGAGTTAACTTTTGAACTAAATTTACCAAATAGAAAACCATGGGATCTTTTTAATAATTAAAAAACATAAAGAAATCAAAATTTTAATCTTGAAATTTTTATGTTAAATATTGTACATGATATAATTATATTATTAAGGGACTATAGCGAAAAGATTAATACAGTGATTAATTGAGGAGGAATGTATGAAAATATTAGTAACTGGTGGTTGTGGTTATATTGGAAGCCATACATGTGTGGAATTATTAGATGAGGGATATGATATAGTTGTTGTTGATAACTTTTTTAATTCTAAACCTGAAGTAATTGATAAAATCAAAGAAATCAGTAAAAGGGATTTCAAGTTTTATGAAGGTGATATCTGTGATAAAAATTTGATGAATAAAATTTTTGATGAAGAAAAAATAGATGCAGTAATTCATTTTGCTGGATATAAAGCAGTAGGTGAATCAGTAAAAAAACCATTAATGTATTATCGTAATAATATTGATTCAACACTTACTTTGTGTGAAGTTATGAATAAACATAATGTTAAAAAATTAGTTTTTTCATCTAGTGCAACAGTATATGGCAAACCTAAAAAACTTCCAATTAAGGAAGATTTTCCATTGTCTACAACTAATCCATATGGAACAACCAAAATAATGATTGAAGAAATATTAAAGGATTTATATATATCAGATAATAGTTGGAGTATTGCCGTTTTAAGATATTTTAATCCTATTGGAGCACATGAGTCTGGTCTTATTGGGGAAGATCCAAATGATATTCCAAATAATTTAATGCCATATATTATGAAGGTTGCTACTGGCCAACTAGAATGTTTAAGTGTTTTTGGTAATGATTATGATACTAAAGATGGAACAGGTGTAAGAGATTACATTCATGTTGTGGATTTAAGTAAAGGACATATAAAGGCAATTGAGAAAATTAAAAATACAGTAGGAATAGATTATTATAATTTAGGTACGGGTAAAGGTTATAGTGTATTAGAAATAGTAGATAATTTTTCTAAAGTAAATAATGTTAAAGTGCATTATAAAATAGCGCCACGCCGTCCTGGAGATATTGATGCTTGTTATGCTGATCCAAGTTATGCAAAAGAACAATTAGGATGGGTTGCTGAAAAAGGAATTGAAGAGATGTGTAAAGATTCATATCACTTTGTGATGAAAAACAAATAATGGTAAAATAAATACATCAATAGATAGATGACTTTTATTATTGTAGTAATAAAGGTGAATGATACCGTGATTTTATGATAACTGCAATTTGGACTCCAAATGTCCTATAAGGGTTTTGAACTAAATTTACCAAATAGAAAACCATGGAATATTTTTAATAATTAAAAAGCATATATTTTATTAGGTGATTTTATGCGCTATAAGATATATGTTTTTTTATTGCTTGTTATTATGCTTATTACTATTAGTAGTTTGAGTGTACGAGCGAATAGAAAATATGTTGTTTTTATCGATCCCGGTCACGGAGGAATAGATCCAGGAGCAATTTATAAAGATATTTATGAAAAAGATATTAATTTGAGTATTTCTTTTAAATTAAAAGAGGTTTTGGAAGAAGAAGGTATAGTTGTCTATATGACACGAATGGGAGATTATGATTTGGCAGTTACTAATGCTATAAATCGAAAGAGAAGCGACTTATCTAGAAGAAGTAATATAATTAACAGGTCAAATAGTGATTTATATGTATCTATTCATTTAAATGATGTTGCTTCGAGTGTTTGGTATGGGGCTCAAGTTTTTTATAGTGACAATGATGAAAAAAATGAATTTCTGGCAAATCTAATTCAAGAAGAATTGAAGAAAAATACTAAAACAAAGCGAAAGATTAAAATGACTAATGAGATGTATTTACACAACCGTATTAAAATACCAGGCGTTTTAATAGAAGCAGGCTTTTTAAGTAATCCTAATGAAAGATATTTACTAAGACAAGAGGAATATCAATATAAATTAGTTGAATGTATTAAAAGGGGTATTTTAAAATACCTATATTTTACTTAATTTACTAATTTTTAACACAAAAATATCACAAAATAAAAATACAATGTTTATGTACTCTCAAGGAACAAAATGTTCAATTATGTGGTATAATTAGCATAGGTGAATAGTATATGGGGTCAAGTAAAATATTTAAAACTTTAGATCAACAAATTGAAATTCTACGTAAAAAAGGTTTAATTATCAATGATGTTGAAGAAGCAAAAGAAAGACTTTTCAAAGAAAACTACTTTTTTATTAATGGCTATCGCCATATATTTATGGAGCATTCCAAAGAAAGTGTTTTTATTAAAGGCACAACTTTTGAAGAGTTATACGCCATGTTTTTATTTGATCGTCATATGCGTAATATCATGTTTAAATATATTTTGATAATCGAGAATAACATTAAGTCTATTTTGAGTTATACTTTATCTAAAAAATATGGATATCACGAAAAAGAATATTTAAATATTAAAAATTATACACAAGATCCAATGAAGACACGTCAAGTTAAAGATATTATAAACAAAATGAAACGTCAAATTAGGGTTAATGGCAAACAACATTCAGCCACATCACATTATATTAGTAATTATGGATATATTCCGATGTGGATTTTAGTGAAAGTTTTGTCATTTGGGATTGTATCAGAACTATTTAATATCTTAAAATCGGAAGATCAGATGAAGATTGCTAATATATATGGCGTAGATGTAACAACATTAAGTATATATTTAGCTTTATTAGCTAATTTCCGTAATGTTTGTGCTCATGAAGAAATTTTATTTATTCATAGAACACAAAGAGTGATACCTGATTGTGATTACCACAAAGCACTTAACATTCCTATGACAGATGAAGAGTATATTTTGGGAAAAGATGACCTTTTCGCCTTAATTATTATAATGAAAACAATGTTAAGAAAAGATGAGTTCCATGATTTGATAGGTGAAATAGGCTATGAGATGGATTTATTAAAAGGGCGAGTTAAAGCCATTCCATTTGAAGATATTTTAATGAAAATTGGATTTCCAACCAATTGGCGTGAAATTGATGAAATAATTTAGGAGGAAAAATGAAATCAACAGTAAGAGAAAATTTAAAATTGACACTTTTTATTGTCGTTGCTTTTTTTGCTGGCGTAATGGGCACAATTGTTGTCTATAAATATTACCCTGAAGCAGATACAGAAGTTATTGAAACTAAAAATGTAACTATTAGTTCTGATGATTCTATTAGTGAATCAGTAGATAAAATATATGATGCAGTTTTAGTAGTTGAATCATTCAAAGGCGATACACTATATAGTACGGGGACAGGTTTTGTCTACAAAACTGATGATGATTATGGCTATATAATAACTAATTGCCATGTAGTTGAAGGTGGCAATATCATTAAAGTTTTAGATAGTAGTGGTCATGAAATTGAAGCTACTTTACTTGGCAGTGATGAATATGTCGATATTGCAGTTTTAAGAATAGATAAAGATGATGTTTTAGCAGTTGCTGAAATTGGCTCAAGTACTGATACTGAAGTAGGAGACACTGTTTTTACAGTTGGAACACCACTTGGAACTGAGTACCAAGGAACAGTTACTAAAGGTATTTTAAGTGGTAAAAATCGTTCCGTTGAAGTATCACTTAGTAGTGGTGGTTCATATGTGATGGAAGTTTTACAAACAGATGCAGCTATTAATCCAGGGAATAGTGGTGGTCCATTAGTTAATATTAATGGTGAAGTAATTGGTGTTAACTCATTAAAACTAGTGGAAGATGAAGTTGAAGGAATGGGTTTTGCAATTCCAATTGAATATGTTATGTCAGCAGTTGAATATTTAGAAAAAGGAGAGGAAATCGAAAGACCGGTTTTTGGGGTTACTATGATTGACTCAGATAATCTTTATGCTCTATATCAATACAACATACGTCTTGATGATGATGTTGAAGGAGTTGTTGTACTCGAAGTTGAAGAAGGTTATCCTGCAGAAGAATTAGGTTTAGAAAAAGGCGATGTTATTACCGAAATCAATGGTGAGAAAGTAACTAATTCAGCAAGTTTTAGAGCCGAGTTATATAAATGTAATGTCGGTGACCAAATAACTATCAAATATATTCGTGATGGCGAAGAACATGAAGGCAAGGTAAGACTAGATAAAAATGCTTAAGAAAATGTAGAAAGAGTTTCCGTGATTTGAATCTAATTTCTAGATATAGAAACAGATTTACTTCATAGGCACTCTTTTTTATTTTTATTAATTATGTTATACTTGTAGAAGAAATAGAGGAGAAAGTTATGAATATTGTAAAAATTGATGAAAAAATCTTTCGTGAATATGATATTAGAGGTATATATGGGACTGATTTAGATGAAAATGTTGCCTATACTCTAGGACGCAGTTTTGCTTCTTATATCGCCTTAAAAGGTCAAAATAAAGTGATTGTAGGTTATGATAATAGATTTTCTTCACCAATTCTTTATGAAGCTTTAGTAAAAGGCTTACAAGAATCTGGGGCAAATGTCATATCTTTAGGGTTAGTTACAACTCCTATGTATTATTTTGCTAAAAAAAAGTTAGCTATTGAAAGTGGACTAATGATAACCGCAAGTCACAATCCTAAAGAATATAATGGCTTTAAAATATCTTTTGATTTAATTGGAAATGCTTATGGTAAATTAATAACCGATTTTAGAGATTCTACTAATAGTCATAATTTTAATAATGGTGTAGGTTCACTAATTACATATGATATTACTAATGAATATTTAGAGTTAATTAAAAATAGTTTATTAATGGGAGATCGTAAAGTAAAAGTAGTAGTCGATTGTGGTAATGGAACAGGTTCGATTATTATTAAAAAGGTATTAGATATGTTAAATGTAGAATACTATTTATTAAATTGTGAGTCTGATCCTAATTTCCCAAATCATCAACCTGATCCATGTGTGCCTGAAAATCAACAACAACTTGCTAGAAAAGTAGTTGAACTAGGTTATGATATGGGGTTTGGTGTTGATGGTGATGCAGATAGAGTGGGAATTGTCGATGAAAAAGGAAATATCCTAAATACAGATTATTATTCTATTCTTATGTATCGTTATACTAATATACCTGACAAACGAGCTATTTATGATGTTAAAAGTTCACGTGTTTTAATTGATGAACTTAATAGATTGGGTTATACACACAAAATGAATCGTACAGGAAATTCCTATATGAATATGGAAATTAATAATGGTAAATACTTATATGGTGGCGAATTTTCTGGGCATGTATGGTTTAGTGATCGTTTTATGGGGTTTGACGATGGTATATATGCAGGACTTAGAGCTTTGGAATTGATATCACGTAGTAAGTATAATTTATCAGATCTATTGCAAGGAACAAATAAGTATTTTTCAACTCCAGAATTAAAAGTAAAAGTAACTGAAGAGACAAAGTTTAAAATTGTGGAAGAGTTTAAAAAGTATTGTCTTGAAAAAGGTTATAAATTTGAAGATGTTGATGGTGTTAGAGTAGAATTTGCAAACGGTTGGGCATTAGTTAGAGCATCTAATACCGGACCACATTTAACACTTAGATATGAAGCAACTACAGAAGCAGAATTAAATGCTTTAAAAACTGAATTTGATAATGTTATAAATTCATTAAAATAACTACACGAATGTGTAGTTTTATATGACCTTTTTTTATATAAAACATATATTAATTTAGGAGGTAGTTTATATGACTAAAAAAGTGGTAATAGATGCTGGCCATGGCGGAGATGATCCGGGTGCTAGCGGAAATGGCATCATTGAGAAAGATTTAAACTTAGAGATTGCTAAAGAAATTGAAAAGCAACTTAAAGCTGCTGGAGTAGATGCTACTTTAATAAGAACAACAGATGAAACTATATCCCCAACTGAAAGAGTTAATAGGATATTAAATGCTTATGGTAATAAAAGTGATGTGGTTGTGGTATCTAATCACATAAATGCGGGAGGAGCGGAGTTCAGTTACCATTACATAATTTAATTGGGCATTTAGACGGCTATATTTAAACGAAACAAATTTATTAATAAATTATACTAAAATTAAGTTTTTGACTTGAATAAAGGTATAAAACAAAGAATTTTTAATATATTTCACTTCAAATGTT
>CALVXF010000066.1 GCA_944368875.1 uncultured Bacilli bacterium | reverse complement strand
TAGGTAGTGGAGTATTAATGATGACCTAAAATTGAAAATATCATGCTAAAAATCGCAAAGAGGGTATATTTATGTTTTTTAGAAGTATAAAAATTAGAAATTTTAGAAACTATAAAATACTTGATTTGGATTTATCTATGGGTATTAATATTATTTATGGAAATAATGCCCAAGGTAAAACTAATTTATTAGAGAGTATTTATTTTTTGGCTTTTTCTAAATCCCATCGTTCTTTTATTGATCATTCACTTATAAATGATAGTGCTAAAGATGCCTATATTTGTGGAAATCTTATGAAAGATGAAGATTATAAAATGGAAATAGGTATAAATGATCAAAATAAAAAATTAAAAATTAATAATTCTGAAATAAAAAAAATTAGTGAATATATTTCTCTAGCAAACATCATTATCTTTTATCCGGAAGATTTAAATTTAATAAAAGGAAGTCCTAAAGAACGTAGAAGATTTTTAAATACCGAAATTAGTCAAATATATAGTAATTATCTAGATATAGTTAACGATTATAATAAACTTTTAAAAATTCGAAATGAATACTTAAAAAAAATGCAACAAGGTGAAAAAATAGATGATAATTATTTTGATATTTTGAACAATTACTTTATATCTAAAGCAACTGATATATATATACTTCGCTATAAATTTATAAATAGGATAAATGAGTTTATTAAAGATATATATAAAGACATTATTAATATAGATAATTTTTATATTAAATATAAAAGTTCTATTGATATTGAAAATCAAAGTTCAAATATTTTAAAAAAACTAGAAGAAGCATTAATAAAAGAAAGAGATAATGAAATAAAATATGGAAGTACTTTGATAGGTCCTCATCGTGATGATTTTGTTTTTCAACTAGATAATCAAGATTTAAGAAACTATGGTTCGCAAGGACAACAAAGAGTTGCGGTATTGGCTTTGAAATTAGCTGAAATCAAAGTTTTTCAAAAATATAAGAATATCGATCCTATTATTCTTTTGGATGATGTTTTTAGTGAGTTAGATGATATTAAAAAAAATAATTTACTAAAATACATCGATAAAAAACTTCAAGTCATTATTACAACTACTGATTTAAATAATATCGATAAAAAATTATTAAAAAAGGCAAAAAAAATCAAAATTGAAAATGCAAACATTGTTAATGTAGAAGAGGTGGAATAGATGGAAGAATTAAAAAATGAACATTATGATGCATCGGATATTCAAGTATTAGAAGGCTTAGAAGCAGTTCGTAAAAGACCAGGAATGTATATAGGGACAACTAGTTCTAAAGGTCTACACCATTTAGTTTGGGAAATAGTAGATAATGCTATTGACGAGGCTTTAGCTGGATATTGTGATGATATAGAAGTGACAATTAATAAAGATAATTCTATTACAGTTAAAGATGATGGACGTGGTATCCCAACAGGAATCCATGCTAAAACAGGATTATCAACTGTTGAAACAGTATATACAGTATTACACGCTGGTGGTAAATTCGGTGGTGGTGGATACAAAGTTTCAGGTGGATTACATGGTGTTGGGGCTTCGGTTGTCAATGCTTTGAGTGAATGGGTTGAAGTTAAAGTTTATCAAGATGGAAAAGTTTACTATATTCGTTTTGAAAATGGGGGACATACAACTAATCCTCTTAAAGTAATAGGTGAATGTGATATTGATAGAACAGGAACAACCGTTACTTTTAAACCAGATCCAGAAATATTTACAGAAACTACAGTTTATGATTATGAAGTTTTAAAAACACGTATTCGTGAATTAGCCTTTTTAAATAAAGGATTAAAAATAATTTTAATCGATGATCGCGAAGAACCAATCAAAAGAGAAGAATTTATTTACGAAGGTGGTATTCGTGAATATGTAGAATTCTTAAACAAAAATAAAAGTCCAATTCATGACCAAATAATTGATTTTAGTGGAGAAGAAAATGACATTTCTTTAGAAGTCGCGATGCAATATAATAGTGGCTATACTGCTAATATTTATTCATTTACAAATAATATTAATACTTATGAAGGTGGAACTCATGAAGATGGTGTTAAATTAGCATTAACACGTGTTATTAATAATTATGCTCGTAACAATAATATGCTTAAAGAAAAAGATGATTCATTGTCTGGTGAAGATGTTCGTGAAGGATTGACAATGATTATTTCTTGTAAACATCCTGATCCACAATTTGAAGGTCAAACAAAAACAAAACTAGGAAATGCTGAAGTTAGAAAGATTGCTAGTGATGTAGTTGGTGAAGGATTAGAGAGATTTCTATTAGAAAACCCTGAAGAAGCTAAAATTATTGTAGAAAAATGTATGACAGCTGCTAGAGCTCGTATTGCAGCTAAAAAAGCTCGTGAATTAACCCGTCGTAAAACACCATTAGAAGTAGCTAGTCTACCTGGAAAATTAGCTGATTGCTCAAGTAAAGATGCTAGTGAATGTGAAATATATATAGTCGAAGGAGATAGTGCAGGGGGTAGTGCTAAACAAGGAAGAGATAGTAGAACGCAAGCAATCTTACCACTTAGAGGAAAAATCCTTAATGTGGAAAAAGCAAGACTAGATCGTATTTTCAGCAATGCTGAAATTCGTTCTATGATTACTGCTTTTGGTACTGGTATAGGCGAAGAATTTGATATAAGCAAATTACGTTATCATAAAATTGTTATTATGACCGATGCTGATGTCGATGGTGCCCATATTAGAATCCTTCTATTAACGTTCTTTTTCCGCTATTTTAAGCCATTAGTTGAAGGAGGGTATATTTATGCTGCTCAACCACCTTTGTACAAAATAGAGTATGGAAAAACGCTAAAATACCTATATTCTGATGACGAGTTAAATGATTATTTAGCTACAATCCCTGAAGGTGCAAAAACTAGTCTTCAACGTTATAAAGGGTTAGGAGAAATGGATTACGATCAATTGTGGGAAACAACAATGAATCCTGAAAATAGAACATTACTTAAAATTACAATAGATGATGCGATGATGGCTGATCAAGTCTTAACAGAATTAATGGGTGAAGAAGTCGAACCACGTCGTGAATTTATTGAACAAAATGCTAAATTTGTTCAAAATCTTGATATTTAAAGGAGTATATTATGGCAGAAAAATTACAAGAATTACATTTTGAAAAAGAAATAAAAAAATCGTTTTTGGATTATGCGATGAGTGTCATAGTAGCTCGTGCACTTCCAGATGTTCGTGATGGTTTAAAACCAGTTCAAAGAAGAATTATATATGGGATGAATGACTTAGGAGCAACTTCTAGTGTAGCTCATAAAAAATCTGCGCGTATTACTGGTGATGTTATGGGTCGTTTTCATCCCCATGGTGATTCATCAATATATGAAGCTTTAGTTCGTATGGCTCAAGATTTTTCATATCGTTATATGTTAGTTGATGGTCATGGTAACTTTGGTTCTATTGATGGCGATGGAGCAGCCGCTCAACGTTACACAGAAGCGAGAATGTCTAAAATAAGTATGGAATTAGTTCGTGATATTAATAAAAATACTGTTAATTTCATGCCTACTTATACAGCTGAAGAAAAAGAACCAGAAGTTCTACCTAGTAGATTTCCTAATATATTAGTAAACGGAACAACAGGTATTGCCGTAGGTATGGCAACAAACATGCCTCCTCATAATTTAAGAGAAGTAATCGATGGTTTAGTTGCACTAATAGATAATCCTGATATTACACTTGAAGAATTAATGCAATATATTAAAGGTCCTGATTTCCCAACAGGTGCAACAATTTTGGGAAATAGTGGTATTAAAAAAGCCTATGAAACAGGAAAAGGTATTATAACTATAAGATCTAAAGCGGTTATAGAAGAACAAAAAAATGGAAAATCACATATTGTTGTAACCGAAATACCTTATACAGTTAATAAAGCCCTACTTATAAGTAAAATAGCCGAATTAGTTCGCGATAAAGTAATCGATGGTATTACAGATTTACGTGATGAATCAAACCGTGAAGGCATTAAAATCGTTATCGAACTAAGAAGAGATGTGAATGCTAATGTGGTATTAAATAACTTGTATAAGCATACATCGCTACAAACATCATATGGAATTAATAACCTTGCCCTTGTTGATGGTGAACCTAAAGTCTTGAGTTTAAAACAAATTTTAGAACGTTACTTAGACCATCAAAGAGAAATAATTATTAGACGTACGCAATTTGATCTTGGAAAAGCAACTGATCGTGCGCATATATTAGAAGGATTAAAAATCGCTCTTGATAATATCGATGAAATAGTTCAATTATTAAAGAAAGCAAAAAACGATGAAGAAGCTTTAAAACAAATGATGGATAACTATAGTTTAACCGAAATTCAAGGAAAAGCTATTCTAGAAATGCGTTTAAGAAGATTAACTGGTTTAGAAAGAGAAAAGATTTTAGAAGAATTAAAAGAATTAGAATTATTAATTGCTGATTTAAAAGATATTTTAAATAGAGAAGAAAGAGTCTTAGAAATAGTTAAAAATGAATCTTTAGAAATAAAAAATAAATATGGTGATGAACGTCGTACTAATATAGATATGTCTGCAATTGATTATATCGAAGACGAATCATTAATTCCTGTTGAAGATTCCGTTATAACTCTTACAAATAAAGGTTATATTAAGAGAATTAATAGTGAAGCATATAGAACTCAAAATCGTGGTGGGGTTGGAATTAAAGGTATAACAACAAATGAAGAAGACTTTGTGGAAAATATGATAACTTTGACTACTCATGATTATTTGATGTTCTTCACAAATAAAGGTAAAGTATATCGTATGAAAGGATATGAAATACCTGAATATAGTAGACAATCAAAAGGATTACCAATAGTTAATCTACTACCAATTGAAAAAGATGAAAACGTTACCGCAATGCTTAAAATAGAAAAAGAAGAAAAAGCAAAATATATTGTTTTCTGTACGCAAAAAGGCATTGTAAAAAGAACAGATATTAAAGAATTTGATAATATTCGTCAAAGTGGTAAGATTGCTATTACATTAAAAGAAAATGATCAACTAGTTGCTGTTAAAAAGACAGATGGTAATAACGAAATATTTATAGCTTCTTCAAACGGAAGAATGATTAGATTTAATGAAAATGAAATAAGAGTCATGGGAAGAACTGCTAGTGGAGTTCGCGGTATTGAAATAGATAATGCTATAGTTGTTGGATGTGAAATTGCTGTTAGTGGTCACAAGATATTAGTTGTAACTGAAAATGGTTATGGAAAACAAACAGATATGGAAGAATATCGTTTAACTCATCGTGGCAGTAAAGGAGTTAAGGCCTTAAATATAACTGAAAAGAATGGTAACATAGTTGCTGTTAAAACAATTGAAGGCAATGAAGACTTAATGATAAGTACTAACACTGGTGTTGTTATAAGATTATCAGTATCACAAATATCTAAAACAGGGCGTGTAGCACAAGGTGTAAAATTAATCAATTTAAAAGAAGAACAAAAAGTAAGTACAGTAGCTATTGTTTTAGAAACAGAAAATCAAAGTGAAATCGTTGAAAATGAAGGGTAAAACCTTCTTTTTATTTCCCGGGAAATAATTTAT
>CALVXF010000065.1 GCA_944368875.1 uncultured Bacilli bacterium | reverse complement strand
TCTAGTTACAGGAAGTGTAATTGTTGATATTAAAAGTGATCCTTTAAAATTAATATTTTTTGGTCTTGGTTCTTTTATAGGTTCATATGTTGGTTCTTTTCTCGAAGAAAAAATTGCCTTTGGTGATAATGTTTTAATGGTTATTAGTGAATATGATAAAGGTAGAAAAGTTACTCAAAAATTAAGAGAATTTGGTTATGCGGTTACTATTTTAAATGGTGAAGGGATGAAAAGTGATAAATTAATTTTAATGATTGTTATATCAAGACGTCAACGACCTGATTTGATTAAAAAAATAAAAAAATTAGATAATGAATGTTTGATGGTAAGTGAAAATGCTTTAGTTATTGACAAATAAAAAAGGAAACAAATTTTATTTAGTTGTTTCCTTTTTTACTACATCTTTTCCTTTATAATTTCCACATTCTTTACATACTCTGTGTGGTCTAACTGGTGCTCCACATTTTGGACATGTAGTTAAACCATTAGCACTAATTTTGTAATGTGTACGACGCATTCTTCCTCTAGTTTTACTTATTTTTCTAAATGGTACTGCCATTTTTGTTCCTCCTTCTTATAATAAATCTTTTAGTTTTTCTAAAGCAGGATTTATAATATCTGCTTCTAAATCATTAATAACTTGCCAACCTTCACCATGTGCCTCATCTATATTCGCATCATCGCTAATAACACGCATAGGTATTTCCATTAAAATATTTTCCCATATAATTGGTAGAATATCTACTATATTACCTAAAGTATTATGATTATCGATTTCTTGTAATAGTTCTTCTAAATTACCTTCAACATTAATTGTAAAAGGATAATCAACAGGTTTTAAAGTAAGGGCACAAGGTAAGACCATGATGCCTTGAATATTCAAAGTTATATCAAAAGTATCTGTTAGATTCCTCTTAATTGAACCTTTAACTTCTACATTTTTTAAATCTTTTAGTTCTGTTTCATCAAGTTTTTCTTTAGGAAAAACTAATGAATTAGAAAACTCAACTACATTATTATTTCTAGTTTTAAGACTTGTAATATCTATATTCATAATATCACCTTAAAATTCCATAGTTAATAATTGATCCAGACGATTAATAACTTTAAAGCCTTGACCTTCTAAATTTTTATTAAATCGTATTCCTATTCCACTAGCATTTTGCCATTCTCTTAAATTAGCTCCATAATCATCTACTAAGATTGCATCTTTAGTACAAACCATTTCTGTTTTAGAGATCATTTTAGGAACAGGAATAACTGTTATATCAAAAAAATACCTACGAATAAATTTAACTTTTTCAATCGCTTCTTCTAACGAATTAACATGTGTCAAAATCGCAACATCAAATTTGTTAGAATTAATTAGTTTTTGAATACAATTTATACTGTCATTAATTTGTTCAGTATTTTCTAATAATGGTTGCCAATCGACATTTTTATAAAATCTATGTATCTCATCTTTGTTATATTTATCAACATTATTATCTTCTAGCATTTTGTATAAAACAGGTATTGTGTCTAATATAACACCATCAAAGTCTATATATAAATTTCGCATTTATTAATTCCTATTTAGTTGTTGTTTTCTTAGCTGTTGTTTTTTTAGTTGTTGTTTTAGGTGTAGTTGTTTTTTTAGTTGTTGCTTTTTTAACTGGTTGTTCTTTAACTTCTTTTTTTGTTTCTTTAATTACTTCTACATCTTTAGTAATTTTAGCTTCTTTAATTTCATATTTTTCACCAGCTAATGCTTTATTCGCAACTGTTACTAATTCAGTAAATGCTTGAGGATTTGCGATTGCGATTTCACTTAACATTTTACGATTAACTAAAACTCCAGCTTTATTTAAACCATTAATAAATTTAGAATAACTGATGTTGTTCATACGACATGCAGCATTAATTCTTGTAATCCATAATTTTCTAAATTCTCTTTTGTTTTGTCTTCTATCTCTATAAGCATATTTTAAAGAATGCATTACTTGTTCTTTTGCAGTCTTATAAAGACGATGTTTACTTCCAAAATATCCTTTGGCTTGTTTTAAAACTTTTTTTCTTCTTGCAGCGTGAACTGTTCCGCCTTTAACTCTTGCCATAAATTCCTCCTATTGTTATATTCTTTCTTTCAATCTTTTAATATCAGTCTTGTTTAAAACTGACCCAGCACGACCACGATGATTGTGACTAGTACTTTTCTTACCTGTATTATGTCTTGTTCCAGGTTTACCGATTTTATAATCGTTTTTTCTTTTCTTAAATACTTTTGCGCTTCCCTTATGGGTTTTAATTTTTGGCATTATATTCCTCCTATTTTTCTTTTTTTGGCATCAAAATCAAAGCCATTGTATTTCCTTCCATATTTGGCTTTTGATCAATTACCGCAACATCGCTTAAAGCTTCAGCAAAACGAATTAATACATCACGTCCTAATTCAGGGTGAGCCATTTGTCTACCTCTAAAACGAATAGAGGCTTTTATTTTATGTCCTTTTTCTAAATATGCTTTAGCATTACGTACACGCGTATTAAAATCATGAATATCAATTGTAACTGATAGACGATATTCTTTCATTTCTAAATTATTTTCGCGTTGTTTTTTCAAGTTTTCTTTGGCTTTTTTCTTATTTTCATATTTGAACTTATTGTAATCCATAATCTTACAAACTGGTGGATTAGCATTTGGGCTCATTAAAACAAGATCATAACCAGCAAAATTAGCCAAAGTTAAAGCATCTTTAATTGATTTAACACCTAATTGTTCGCCATTAGGACCAATGACCATTACTTCCCTTGCTCTTATTTGTTCATTAATAAACAAATTTTTTTCTTTATTTGCGATAAACAGCACCTCTTCCTAACTATAAAAGATGGATACAAAAGTATCCATCTCAAATAAACAAATTAACAATATTAATTGGCTTATTACCTATGTCTATCCGACATCAGGTGAGAAAATACTTCTGCTTTCCACATCTCAAGTTCCATTTAATTATATCATTTTTTATTTGTTTGTCAAGTTATTTGTGCAAATTAAGTTTTTTCTTTGCTGCCAAATATAATAAAGTAAAATAACCATTTATTTCAGCCCCATATTCTTTCAATTTATCATAGTCAATTTCATTTATTTTTTCTATTACATAGCGATTAAATGTTGCTTTTTTAAACATCAAGTCATTAGTAATATCAAGTACATAATTATCATTTTCTAACCAACTATGGTACAAAGTTAATTTCATATTTTTTGGATATAACAATCCTGTTACTGCTTTACAATTATAGTCTTTAGCGTATTTGAATGTTAATTCATGACATCTCGTACGATTAGTATATAATCTTAGACGATCTATTTGGTCTAAAAGAAAATCCAAGCGATCATATTCATCATCAGTTAAGATTGTCGCCTCTTCTTTGTTAAGAAGTTTTTCTTTTTCAATACTTAGATAATCTGAAACACGACTAAATTCTATTTTTATGTCTTTATTTCTAAGATTATAAAATATATCATTATTATTTTTATCAATAATATATTTTTCTTTATCGATAATATGATAGCCATAGAGTGCAAAATGACTCATAGCTAAGTATTCTTTATAGCGTTCACTAAGTCTACCTTTATATGTCCTATCTTGTCGCGATACTTCCCCAAGATATTTTGCTACTTCATCTTGCTTTTCAATATCCTCAACTAACATATAATAGCCCCCTTTTGTGTTCGTATTATATTTTAGTTATCAATTTTTGTCAAATTTATGATATTATATGCGTAGGTGATATTATGACAACAATAGGTATTATTTGTGAATATAATCCTTTTCATAATGGACATCAGTATCATATTGCAGAAATTAAAAAACTTTTCCCCGACAGTCGTATTATATGTGTAATGAGTGGTAATTATGTTCAAAGAGGCGAAGTAAGTATAATTAATAAGTGGGATAAAACTAAAATTGCTTTAGATTATGGCATCGATTTAGTAGTTGAACTTCCTTTTGTTTTTGCAAGTCAAGGAGCTGATATTTTTTGTAAAGGAAGTATTTCCATATTAGATTATTTAAATGTTGATTATTTAGTTTTTGGAAGTGAATGTAATGATATTGCACTATTAACCAAGTTAGCAAACATTCAACAATCAAGTAAATATAATGATATAGTTAAAAGTCTAATGAAAGAAGGATTAAATTATCCAACTGCCACAAGCAAGGCTTTTCTCCATTTTGATTTAAATCTTAATCTAGGACCTAATGATACTTTAGGTTTAGGATATATTAGAGAATTAAAAAAATTAAATAGTAAAATAAAACCTATTACGATTAAAAGAACAAATGATTATCACGATACGAATATTAATGGCGTTATCGCAAGTGCGAAAGCAATTAGAGAACAATTAAAAAAAAGTGGTGATGTCTCTTCACTATTACCATATGATATTAACAAATATAAACTACATTTTAATAATGACTATTTTACACTACTTAAATATAAAATTATAAGTGAAAATAACTTAAAACAATATCAAACTGTTGATGAAGGAATTGAAAATAGAATTAAAAAATATATTACTAAAGCTAAAGATTTTGAAGATCTTGTACTTAAAATTAAAACTAAAAGATATACATATCACAAGATTTCACGCATGTTAATCCATATATTAGTATCATTTACTAAAAAAGAAGCTAAAAATTTAAATGATATAGCTTATATTCGAATTCTCGGTTTTAATCACATTGGTCAAACTTACATTAAGGAAATTAAAAAGCATTGTCCAATACCTATTATATCTAAATACTTAAAACATCCAATGCTAACATTAGAAGAAAGAACATCATTAATTTATGATAATACATTTGAATACGATAAAAAAATTATAAAAAAATAGAACTTTGAGTTCTATTTTTTGTCTACAAACCAACGAGCACTAATATCACAATTATTACTTTCAGGAGCTGGATCCGGCATATCCATATGAACTAAAACAGGAACTTTGAAAGATGAACCAAAAACAATACATGTCCCTGGTTGTAAAATACGTAAACGTTTTACTATTTCATTAGTTATATTTGGTACCATTTCTCTTATGTATGATACATCTCTAGGATGCAACATTTTAAATATTAAAAAATTAGAACATTGCGATAAAGATGTTTCTGACAATTCACTTGGTCTTTGAGAAATAAGACCTAATAAAACTCCATATTTACGTCCTTCTTTAGTAATACGCTCAAAAATATTATAACCTAATAAATTAATGTCATTATCGTTTTGAACATAGCGATGTGCTTCTTCAAGAATAATATGAAATGGTAAACTACCTCTATTATCCAAGTTTTTAGCATAATCGAATAATAATTTTGAATATATTTTAGTTATTGTTTTAGCTAATCTATCATCAATATAGTTAATGTTAAAATTAATTATTTGAGCCTTATGACCATCAGTTGCAGTTAAAAGATTGCGGATATATTGTTCTCTTGTGACATATTCAGGATAATCAAAATAAACTGCTTGTTCACTATTAACTAATGATTGCAAACGAACTTTTAAATAATTAGATTCATCATAAACTTTATCACTTTTTAAAATACCTTCACTAATTAAGGCAAAATCAAAAGCATCTTTTAAATCCTTTAAATTATATTTAAAAGTTCCATCAGGCATATTTAATTCTAAATCATCAGTTAAAAAGGAATTGACAAAATTAATAATTAATTCCATCTCACGGATTTTACCAGTTTGATCTATTTGTAAACATTGTTTAAAAGGTCTTGTGTAACCTGGTTGAAAAATCGGTGTTTCTAGATTAAGTTCGCTTGTATTATAGTAAGATAAAACAGAAAAAACTTGGTCACGAATTTGTGCTGGTGGACGACCACTAGATAAAATGTCTAATAAAGCTCGGGCAATAATATCGTTTTTATGTTTTATGACAAGTGCTTCATCTCTAGCAAAAATAGTCACTAATTTCATTGCTTTCTCGATAATAGGTAATTGATTTTGAGTTTCGGCACCTAATAATAAAGCAATATCATCTAAACTAAGCAACCATAATGGTATTTTTAATACTTCTGTTTCACTAAATTTAAGATTGGTTGTATATGTTTTAAAATTGATTTGAGGTACTTTTTCGTGCAATTTTGAAAATGCATTATGATATTCTCCGTAAGCATCAAAAATAAAAATACTTGCGCGATATGCTATTGAAGTTTGTTTTTCAAACAAGTTTTGAATTATACGAGCTATACTACATGATTTCCCACTACCTGTAGAACCAAATATAGCAAAATGACCAGAGAAAAACTTATTAATATTTACGCCAATATCAACTCCTGGATAAATAGGACTTTTGCCCAAATATAAATCTTTATTTTCTCTATAATCAGGTATGCCAATAATCATTGGTATACGTTCTTTTGATATAAGCTTTACACTAGCTCCAAATGAGGGCTTAGCAATTACACCAAAAACAAACTGATTATCAATGATTTCGCCTAACATATTAACAAAAGCATAACCATCTTTTATATCAATAATTTCACCTACAATTTTATGAACTCCGTCATCCATAAGAACATGTAGGTTAATTAAATTTTGGACTTTATTTAATTCAATGCTCAATTTAATTTTAACAGCATTTTCTTCAATGCTAACGATTGTTCCTAACATTTAAACACCCCTATCATATTATAATTATACTATACTTTTTAATAAAAAAAAAGATAGATTTACTATCTTTCAAAATATCGATTTTCTAGTATATACTAAAACTTCATCTATCGTAGCAAGTTCTATTGTTGCTTTTTTCTTAACTTTAATAAATCCTAAACCACATATAACAATATCTTCTTTATCATTGACATCTATTTTGCGCCAATGTAAAACATCACTTTTTTTAGTCAAATCATATTCCCTTGTAATCTTTAATTGATTAGATATATATATAGTAATATCATTATCTTTTAACAACAACTGAACAAAGGGTTCAATATTTATTATTTGTGGTGTTTTTATTTGATAAGTCTTAGGTTTAATCGGTTTATTAGGAGTAATTTTTTTTAAACTTTGATAGTCAATATAATTAACGATACTACCTTTATTAGATAAACCTGGGGTATCAATTAAAATAGTATTATGAAGTTTAATTTCAATTGTCTCTAAAGTAGTATTAGGTAGAATACTAGTTGTGATATTGCCTACTTCTTGACTATAATTATAAATTAATTTATTAATTAAAGTTGATTTGCCAGCATTTGTATATCCTACAAAATAGACTTTTTTATATTTGCAAATTAAATCGTATAATTGATCCAAGTGATAATTGTTTTTACTACTAACTATTAGTTTAGCAATAACATCTAATTTTTTAGTAGTTAGCGATTGTAAAATACGTTCTTCATAAAAATGCGGCATTATATCTTTTTTAGTTAAAACTAACACTACTGGTCCTTGTAAATATTGTTCATAAACTTTAAAATCTTGTTCTAGATTTAAAATATCCATGACAATAATTGTCAACGTTTCTTTAGAAATATTTTTTAATACTCCTTCTAATTGTTCACCACTTTTATTAATTCTACTATAGATTCCATAATTTTTAATTTTAAAACATCTTTCACAGAGACTATTATTAATATCTTTAGTATATCCTATAGCACTTGTATCTTCACTTTGTAGTAAAACTCCACACCCATGACATTTATTCATCATAATACTTCCCTTTAGTAAATAATTCTTTTTTTCTTAATTTACGCATAATTTTCTTCTCACGAAAACGATTAATTTTGGTAAATAATCCATCTTTATTACTTACTGGATTAACTAAAATAGTTGTAATTCCTGCTCTATTACCACCTAAAATATCAGTCATAATTTGATCACCAATAATTGCTACTTGACTTTCATTAAAATGATATTCATTCATTATCATTTGAAATTTTTTCAAATTAGGTTTATTAGCTAAAGCACAACAATCTACTTCTAATTCTTCTTTAAAAGGACGTAGACGAAATTTCGGACTATTAGAAAAAAGAATAACTGTAAACCCCATTTCTTTAATATCTTTAAACAAGTTTTTTAAACGTTTCGTTGGTCTTTTAACATTAACCGCAACCAATGTATTATCCAAATCGAAAAGTAAACATTTTATTCCACGTTCTAATAATTTATCATAATTAATTGCATAAATACTTTTTTGATATAAATCAGGTATATATTTTTCCATAATACCCTCCTGTCTATAAGTAACATTTTAACATAAACAATGTAGTTAATCAATTGATTACATATAAAAATAAGCCCTTAGGGCTTATTCAACTAATGACAAAGTTTTATTGCTGTAGTTAAAAGTATAATTATTGATCACTATATTACCACTATCAACAAGGCCATCGACAATGAAAAAATTAATCATGGCTGGATATATATCAATCCTAAGTCATAAACTACTTCTGTTACATATATATTATTTGGTAATACATAGTTAGGATCATCAGCCAATTTTTTTTGATAACTATCTTCTAAGGAGAAATATAATTAACCGCATTTTCTTGGGCTATATTTAATTCATCAGCAGTGTTATCAGTCGGTTGTTCAACACTTTCGGTTGGCTCATCAACTACATTTCCATTTTCTTTGTTATCATAATCAACTTTCAATATTGTAGCAAATACTAAAACCAATAAAATTAAAACTATTCCTACTATCGCTAAAATCACACTAATATTTTCTTTTTTCATTTTTTCCCCTCTTTATTTTTAATAAGTTGCTTGGCATGTTTGCCCTTTTGTATAAATTAATAAATTATCGTATGTTTTTGGAAAATTGGAATCCAAATCACTTGGATCAATTTTATTAATATCACGATCTATTGTCTCTGTTACAACCAAATTATCTTGATCATATGTATAATTAACTTCTTCACCTACAACTTCCTCTATAATAATACTATCTTTATAGGAATTATAATCTTCAATCGTAGAAAATTTATATGTCCTAATAATATGAGCATAAGTTACTTCTTTATCTTTAATAGTATATGTGGCTTTTTGTAACACATCAGCATTATATTGATTATCAACATCACGTTCACAATAATAAGTGATTGGTATTTTTTCTTCTTCAATTTCTTGATTCTTAGCACTATTGCGAACTTCATTAGTTAGTTGTGGTAAAAAGAAAACAAACAAAAAAAGTAAAACCATACATATGCCTAAGACAAACATATCCTTGCCATTTTTCATTACTATCACCTATTATTAATTATACTATATTTTTTTTATTTATTAAAGCCCTAAAATGCTAATTATTTAAAAGATCGAAAGTTATTCCTTTGATATAGCCATTTTTTATATCATTTATAATAATATTAATTACTTTATCATAATCAATATTACCACCTCTAATTAGACATCCAAATTTTCTACCAATCGCATCATAAACTTCTACTATATTTTCCTCATCAATAAAATCAACACCATATCTTTCTTTTAATTTAAGAGGATAATACTTATATAACATTTTTAAAATGTAGGTACTAACTTCATCAAGTGGTAAAACATCTTCTTTAATAGCTGTAAAACTAGCAAGATTAAAAGCCACTTTTTCTTCATCTAATTTAGGCCATAAAATACCTGGTGTATCTAATAATTCAAAATTATTATTTACTCTTATCCACGATAAATCTTTAGTTACTCCCGGTTTATTACCAACATTGACAACTTTTTTACCAACTAAGCGATTAATTAATGTTGATTTACCTGCATTAGGCACACCAACAATTAAAACTTTGGGTTTATTCTTACTTAGCCCTTTAAAAGCTCTTTTAGCATTTACTTCAGTCATAATATCGTCAATTTCTTTACTAATTAATTTATCGATACTAGTGTTTAAAGTTAAATCTAAAGTTAATACTTTATAACCTTCATTTTGATATTTAATAACCCATTTATCAGTTTCTTTTCTATCACATAAATCATACTTAGTCATCACTATTAAACGTGGTTTATTTTTAACTAGATTATCTAAATCTTTAATTCTTGATGAATATGGAATACGGGCATCAACAACTTCAATAACAACATCAATTAAATCTAATTTTTCACTTATAAGTCTTTTTGTTTTGGCCATGTGACCTGGATACCAGTTGATACCAATTTTATTAACCCCCTCTTTTTTATTATCATTTGACATATAAATCACTTCCTTGCATAAAATCTATTTCATTATATCATACTTTTTAACCAAAAGAAAAAGTAGAC
>CALVXF010000064.1 GCA_944368875.1 uncultured Bacilli bacterium | reverse complement strand
AAGATAAAATGGCAATGCAACGTATTAAAGATGCTGCTGAAAAAGCTAAAAAAGATTTAAGTGGTATGACTTCAACAGAAGTATCACTTCCATTCTTAACTCAAGGAGAAGATGGACCACTTCATTTGAATTTGACTTTAACACGTGCTAAGTTTGAAGACTTAATTAGTGATTTAGTTGAAAGCACAAAAGAACCAGTTCGTAAAGCATTAAAAGATGCTAAATTAAGTGCTAGTGATATTGATAAAGTATTATTAGTAGGTGGTTCAACACGTGTTCCATGTGTTCAAGAATTAGTTAAGAAAGAATTAGGTAAAGAACCATCTAAAGAAGTTAACCCTGATGAAGTAGTTGCTATGGGTGCCGCTATTCAAGGTGGTGTTTTAACTGGTGAAGTTAACGATATCGTCTTATTAGACGTTACACCTCTTTCTTTGGGTATTGAAACATTAGGTGGCGTATGTACTGTTTTAATTCCAAGAAATACAACTATTCCAACAAGTAAATCACAAGTCTTCTCAACAGCTGCTGATAATCAACCAGCTGTAGATATTCACATCTTACAAGGTGAAAGACCAATGGCAGCAGATAATAAAACATTAGGTAGATTCCAATTAACTGGTATTCCAGCTGCACCTCGTGGGGTTCCACAAATTGAAGTAAGTTTTGATATCGATGCTAATGGTATTGTCAATGTCAAAGCAAAAGATCTAGGAACTAATAAAGAACAAGCTATTACCATTACCGCATCTACTAATTTAACAGATGATGAAATTGATAAAATGGTTAAAGAAGCTGAAGCAAATAAAGAAGCAGATAATAAACGTAAAGAAGAAGCTGATATCAAAAATGATGCTGAACAATTAGTTTTCCAAACTGAAAAATCTATTAAAGATTTAGGTGATAAAATTGAAGCATCAGATAAAGAAAAAGCTGAAAAACAAATCAAAGAATTAAAAGAAGCTTTAGATAATAACAATCTTGATGATATTAAGACAAAGAAAGAAGCTTTACAAGAAACAGCAATTGCTTTTGCAACTAAAGTTTATGAAAATATTCAAAAAGAAGCTGCAAGTAAGCAAGCAGAAGAAAATAGTAGCGAATCTAAAGATAGCGATATCAAAGATGCTGAATACGAAGAAAAATAATAACCATAACCAAGCCTTAGGGCTTGGTATGTTGGTATAAGGAGAGAACATGGAAAAAGTAAAAGAACGTAGTGTGATTTTAGAATGTGATAAATGGTCTATTGAAGATATTTTTGCTAATCACGAATATTTTTTAAAAGCTCTTGAAAAATGTAAACAATTATTACAAGAATTAAAAAAATATGAAGGTCATATTATGGATAGTAGTGATTCTTTAGAAAAATTTTTAAGACTTGATACAGAAGTAAGCATTCTAGTAGAAAAACTAAGAGGTTATACATCTAATCGTGAAAATACAGATTTAGTTAATGAAGAATACAAAATAGATAGTAGTTTAGTTTCTGATTTATTTGATTATATTAATGAACAATTTGCTTTTATTATTCCTGAAGAATTAGAAGCTGGTGAGTCAAAAGTTATGTCTTTATTAAATAATGATTATTTAAAAACTTATACAAAAGAGTTTAAAGATCTGTTTAAAAGACAAAAACATATTTTATCTAAGCATGATGAAGAATTATTAGCTAAAGTGAATCCGGCTTTTACAAGTAATAATGATGCTATGAGTATTTTTAAAGATGGTGAACTACGTTTTCCCAAAATCGAAGATGAAGATGGCAATTTAGTTGAGTTGACACTTAATAATTATTCCAATTTTGCTCTGTCAAAAAAGCGAACTGTTAGAAAAAATGCCTATTTAGCTCGTGAAGAAGTTTTAAGTAAATATAAAAATACTTTTACCGAATTATTAAAACGTGAGTTAAAATCTAATATTGCTTTAGCTAAAGTGCGCAATTATAAAAATGTTTTAGCTAGTGCGATGTTTGGTGATGACTTAGATGAGAGCATTTACTATAATTTAATCGATACAGTTAATGATAATTTAAGTGTTTTACATGAATATCAAACCATGCGTAAAAACATTTTAAAACTTGATGATTATTGTAATTATGATATGGGTGTTAGTTTAAGTGAAACTAAAGATACTAAATATAGTTTTGATGAAGCTAAAGATCTAGTTATGAAAGCCTTAAGTGTTTTAGGAGATACATATATCAAAGATTTAGAAAAAGCTTTTAATGATAGATGGATTGATAAGTATTCTAATCGAAATAAAATATCTGGGGCTTATGCGACAACAGGTATTTATAGTGTACATCCTTATGTCCTTTTAAATTATCAAGGAAATCTAGATGATGTATCAACCCTTGCCCATGAACTAGGGCATGCGATGCATACTTATTATTCGATGTCTAATCAACCATATCAATATGCCGATTATTCTATTTTTGTTGCTGAAGTCGCCAGCACAACCAATGAATTATTACTAAATAATTATATTTTAAATACTAGCAGTGATAAAGAATTAAAATTGAATATTTTAAATCAGATGTTGGATTTAATTGATGGAACTTTGTTTAGACAAACAATGTTTGCTGAGTTTGAAGATTTCTTATATAAAACATTAGAAAACGAAAAACCATTTACATCTGAAATTCTAGGAAATAAGTTTTATGAACTTCAAAAGAAATATAATGGTAGAGCGGTTAATACTCTAGAAATCGGTAAAAATGATTGGACTAGAGTTGATCACTTCTATTATGTTTACTATGTTTATAAATACGCAACTAGTATTTGTGCTTCGCTAGCGCTTACGAAAAAAATATTAGCTCATGATATAAAAGCACGTGATAATTATTTAGCTTTCTTAAAACTTGGTAGTAGTGTAAGTCCACTTGAAGCTTTAAAAGTAGCAGGTGTTGACCTGAGTAGTAAAGAAGTCATCAACGATGCGATTTCGATGTTTAAATCTTATTTAGATGAATATAAAAAATTAAAAGAAATTAATTAGGATAGAGGTGTAGTATGAATAAACGTGATTATTATGAAGTCTTAGGTGTTAGTAAAAATGCTACCGATGCAGAAATAAAAAGTGCTTTTCGAAAACTAGCTAAGAAATATCACCCTGATGTATCTAAAGAAGCCAATGCTAGTGAGAAATTTAAAGAATGTCAAGAAGCATATGCTGTTTTAAGTGACCCAAATAAACGTAAACAATATGATCAATTTGGCCATTCAGCATTCAGTGGTAATGGTGCTGGGGGAACTGGTGGCTTTGATTTCAGTGAATTCGATTTTAGTGACATTTTTTCTGATATATTTGGTGGTGGGTTTGGCTTTAATACAGGACGTAGTTCTAAAAGAACGCATCGTGGTAATGACCGTGTAGTTAGAATTGAACTGGATTTTATGGAAGCTGTTAAAGGAACTGTTGCATCTCTTGATTTGGATGTATATGAATTATGTGATGAGTGTGATGGCAAAGGCGGACATGATGAAAAAACTTGTCCTGATTGTCATGGAAGTGGTTATGTTGCGCGTAGTCAATCTACCATCTTTGGTTCTTTTATGACACAAACAACTTGTCCTACTTGTCATGGGAAAGGTGTTAGTTATAGTCGTACATGTTCAAAATGTAAAGGTCAAGGCAGAATTGCAAAACATAAAACTCTAGAGGTCAAAGTTCCTGCTGGCGTTGATACAGGCAATCAATTAAAAATGGCAGGTAAAGGTGAAGCTGGTGTTAATGGTGGACCTAATGGCGATTTATATATTGAGTTTATTGTCAACAAACATCCTTTGTTTGTTCGCGATGGTAATGATATTTACCTTCGTGTTCCAATATCTCTTACTGAAGCTATTTTAGGTTCGAAAATTGAAGTTCCAACTATTTATGGAAATGTTATATTAACAATTCCTGAAGGCACACAAAATAATGATAAACAACGCTTAAAAGGAAAAGGAATTGCTGATGTTAACACGTCACGTAAAGGAGATATGTATGTCATTATGAATGTATTAATGCCTACTAAATTAAGTAAAGATCAAAAACGTCTATTTAAAGAATTAGATGATACTAATTTAAAAACACATGAGGATTTTAAAAAATTTCAAAGATATGTTTAATTAATATGCCTATTTGTTATAAAACAGATAGGTTTTTTTGTTTAATGTAAAGCTTTAAAGTTTATTAGACAATTTTTATAAAAATGGGTATAATATAAATGGTGTTGTATGATGTCGAAGTATGTTTATTTTAGAGTAATTATTTATTTTATTTTATGCTTTGTTTTGGGCTATTTAATTAGTTTACCTAGAATTGTTTTGAATGGATTAGATGAAGTTGTTTTAGAATATGGCGAAGAGTATCAAGAACAAGGGGCTTATTTAAGTAAATTTAATCATCAATTCGATGTTGATATTATAGTTGATAATAATTTGAATGTAGACAAAATAGGTGAATATAAAGTTAATTATAAATGTAAACTAGGTTTTTTAACTATAACTAAAACTAGAATTGTAAAAGTAGTTGATAATGAAAAACCGGTTATTACTTTAACTGGTGATAATGTTTTAGGTGTTTGTCCAAATACTCCTTATGTTGAAGAAGGATTTAAGGCTATTGATAATTATGATGGCGATATTACAGATAAAGTTATTAGAACAGAAGAAGAACACATAGTTATTTATACAGTAACTGATAGTAGTGGCAATACCGAAAGTGTTTCTAGACAAGTAAATGAATTAGATGTTGATAATCCTATTCTTACATTAAGTGGTAGTGAAATAGTTTATTTGGTAGTGGGTTCAGAATATGAAGAATTAGGGTATACAGCAACTGATAATTGTGATGGTGATTTAACTAGTAAAGTAGTTGTTACTAGTAATATTGACACAAG
>CALVXF010000063.1 GCA_944368875.1 uncultured Bacilli bacterium | reverse complement strand
AGGATATGGAACATTTACAGTAAGAATAGCCAATATGTCCACTCCTAGTGAATGTAATACCGAAGGATTTAGCCAAACAGCATGTGGCTTTGTTGTAGAATTTGCTGATATTATAACTAGTCATGTAATGAATTCGACTTTAACAAATGTAGGAGGCTGGCGAGATAGTGAAATGCGTACGTTTGTAAACAATGATATATATAATGCTTTACCAGAAGATTTAAGAAGTGCTATAAGTGATACATATGTAGTTTCAAGCCATGGCCCTAGTGATAGTAGTAACTTTATAACAACAGATAAATTATATTTATTATCGCAAAAAGAAGTATGGGGTGGTAATGTAAGAGATGACACAGCCACAGCAGAGACAAGACAATTAGATTATTATAGTAATTTAGGAGTAAGTACAAGTAATTACAGTGGAGCAATAAAATATGATGCAAGTGGGACTGCGACTAGATGGTGGTTGCGCTCGGCCTCTTCTACCAATATTAGCTATTTCTACAGTGTGTTTACGATTGGTGTTAGTTCCAGCTCCAATGCTTATAGTACTCTCGGGGTCGCTCCAGCTTTCCGACTTTCATAATATATAAAAAACAATAGATTTATTTATCTATTGTTTTTATTTTTAAAGTATCATTAATACTGTATTCATTTAGCATGTTGTTACCAAATTCGTAAGTATAGCGAACACCTTCTTTAGGTGCGATGATCGTCCATGGCTTAACACTTTGATATAAATATAAGATTTTATTTTTTTCATCAGTCATGGCCACATCAATTGGTTGATACATGAAAAAAGTATGAATACTATTAGTTTTTAGTTTTAATCCAGTTTTTATTGGTTCAATTCGAAACATGAAACCAATTATTTTCTGAAAGAAGTTTTTTGCTTCTTTGATTTTAATGTTTTTATTTTTTAATATGATATACATTTTCGTTCACCACGCTTAATAATATAACATAATTTTTAATTTTTGACAAATTGAGGTATTTATTAGTCATTTTATTGTTTTATTTTAAAGTATTTGATATAATTAAATAAGAGTAAAGAATCGAGGAGATTTATGAATAAGAAGGGTGCTAAGGTTATAACTATTTCATCATTAAAAGGTGGAGTAGGCAAAACAACTTTTACATTATGGTTAGCAGGTATATATTCAAAAATGCAAAAACGCGTTTTGATTATGGATATGGATATGTATACAGGTGCAGTTGCTTTAAGTCTTAATGTTAAAACTAAAAAAGATTATTTTAGCTTGCATGATGCTTTACTTAGAAATAATGTTAATAAAATTGAGAGTTATGTGACGAATTATTCTACTAATATTGATATTTTAGCTAGTCCAAATGATCCACGTGTATCATCAAAAGTTTCTTCTAGTTATGTTGGAACAGTGATTGAACGTTTAAGAGATTTATATGATGTTATTTTGATTGATACTAATCATATTTTAGATGATATTAATGTTGTACTTTTAGATTATAGTGATGAGGTTCTATATCTAGTAACACCAGATTATGTATGTTTACGTAATATGCGCTCTATTATTCATCTATATAAAGATATGCGAAAAGATAATTATCTTATAATTTTAAATAGGATTTTTGATTATAAAAAGGTTTGTTTTTCAGAATTAGATATTAAGGTTATGTTGAAGGATAATATTGATTTTATTTTACCTAAATCATTATATGAAAGAAGAATAGATTCTTATTTTTTAAATGGTAGTTTGATGACTTTAGATGATAGATTTTATAGACAACATAAAAAGGATATAAAAAAGTTAGAAAGGTTAGCAAATTTTATTATTAATAAATAATAGGGGGTTTTATGAAAAAGTTTAGAGATGTGTTTGAAGTAAATGATCAAGAAGCTGTATATAAAAATGTAGCTGATTATGATGTTTTTCCTAATAAAGTTTTATTGGATGAACTACGTGTTAAAATTATTGAAAATTTAATTGATAATAAATTAGAAGATGAAGAAACACTTAAAGATTATATATACAAACAAATTAGTGAATCTATTGAAGGGTATAATCTTTCTAGCATGGAACGTAACTATTTATATAATTTGACGATGAATGAAATAAGTGCCTATGGGCCTTTAACTGATCTTTTGAATGATGATGAAATTACAGAGATAATGGTAAATGGTCCTAGCGAAGTTTATGTTGAGTTAAATGGGAAACTTATTAAAGACGAAACAGTTTCTTTTATCAATGATGATCATATTATTCGTACTATTGAACAATTGATTAGACCTATTGGTAAAGTAATTGATCGTGAACATCCAATGATTGATGCGCGATTAAAAAGTGGTGATCGTATTAATGCGATGATCCCACCTTTGTCTAAGAAAGGGCCTATTTTAACTATTCGTAAGTTAAAAAGAGAAATAGATGATATTGAGGATTTACTTAGAAATGGAACATTGACACCATATATGGCTCGCTTTTTAGAAGCTTGTGTTCGTTCTAAAGTAAACATTTTAGTTGTAGGTGGTAATAATAGTGGACGAACTACACTTTTAAATGTTTTGGCAAATTTTATTGCTGATGATGAACGTATTATTACTTTAGAAGAAGCTAGTGAGTTTATTATTGATAAAAAGCATGTTGTTACATTAGAAACAGCACTTCAAAACAATATGATCGATAGCAAAGTGACAATGCAAGATTTACTAGTTAATGCGTTAAATATGCGTCCAGATCGTTTAATTGTAAGTGAGTTAACTGGTGCGGAAACATTTAATTTATTACAAGCTATGAATACTGGTTGTGATGGTGTTTTAACAAGTGTTTATGCCAACAGTCCAGTTGATGCTTTAAATAGAGTAGTGATGTTGGCTAGTTTAAATGAAAAAGCAGTTAATGAAAATACTATTAAAGAATATGTTAATGGTGCGGTTCAAATTGTCGTCCAAATAAAGAAATTGAGTGATGGCCGTAGAAAGATAACTAATATTAGTGAACTTGGTAAAATGAATAAAAATCATCAGTTTGTTTTAAATGACATTTTTGCTTTTAATCAAACAGGACTTGCACCTAATGGTGAAGTTATTGGTGAATTTGTTTTATATGATTATGTTCCAAAAGTATATAATCATATTAAACAATATGAAGATATTGATTTAAAAGATATATTTGAATAGGGGGAATTAGGGTATGGTTAATGTTTTAGATAATAGTACTTTCAAAATAGGGACTATACCTTTTTTTCAACTTTTTTTACTTTTTCTTTTAATAGGAATGATTATTGTTGTTCACAGTTTACGTAATAGTGTTCGCAAAGAAAAAAGAATACGTGATTTTTCGATAGCTCCTGATACAGATGTGTCTATCTTAAAATATTATCGAGTTTTATATGTTAAGTTTATAAAATATTTAGCTTTTAAGTTTAAAGATTCTGTTTTATTAAACAAATATGGCAAATATTATGATGTTTATGTTGATGTTGTCAATCCTTATTATAAAAAGGGTAGCGAGTTTTTGATTAGTGAAATAGTTTTTAGTTTGTTATGGCTTTTAATTATTTATTTAGCTTTTCTCTTAAATGGATATTTTTTAAATGTTTTTCTTATATTATTAGTTCTTTTATTTGGAATGTTATTTATTATGTATAGACATTATAAGAAATTTAGTAATTATCGTAAAGAAATAGATAAAGCATTTTATGAGTTCATGACTATTTTATTAGCATTTTTACAAAAACATAGTTTTGATCAAAGTCTTGAGTTGTTGATAAATAAAACACAAGGTGCGGTAAAAGCTGAGCTTAAAAAAATGCAGGTTGATATTAGATATGGTTTATCTATTCAACAAGCTTTTATAAGATGTTATGAAAGAACTAAGATTCATAATTTTCAAATTATTGCCAATTACATTTATGCAGTTCCCAATGTAGGAGGT
This sequence comes from uncultured Bacilli bacterium, assembly GCA_944368875.1. Classification (GTDB taxonomy): domain Bacteria; phylum Bacillota_I; class Bacilli_A; order RF39; family UBA660; genus CALVXF01. The sequence goes on along the minus strand of CALVXF010000063.1, from coordinate 18,911 downwards.
AATATTGTTGATAGTTTTACTTTATCATATAATACTTTATTAGATAAAAGTAAAATGGAACGTTATGTTTTTACAAGAACTTTTAAATTTTATATGTTTCTTATTTTCTTATCTTTTATTCCATGTGTAGTATTTTTATGTTTTTTATTTTTTAATAATGATTATTTTAGTTTGCTTACGAGTACTATTATAGGAAGATTGATTATTTTTATAATTTGCATAGTATATATTGTCTACATCTTAGGAATTCGTTTTATTATCAAGGGGTGTGTTAGACTATGACAAAATTAAAAAGAAAGATTGATCGTTTGGGCTATTATGCTCCATTAAGTTATGTTAAGTTTACGCGAATTCGTTTTTTGACAACTTTATTTTTATTCATCTATTTATTATTTATTATTGAAAAATATTATTTTTATGTACCGCTTATCACAATTTTGTATTATAATTTATTTAGAGTCATTTTAGTTGATTGGCCTCTTAATTTTTATGTTTCTCGTTACGAACGTGATTCTTTACAATTTTTTGAACTTGTCAGTCTTGCGGTTTCGAAGGGAATGAATATTGAAATGTCTTTAGAATCGACAGCTAAATATTTCAATTGTGATTTGTCATATGCCTATATTGCGGCATTGATAGAAGTCAAGTTTGGTAAATCTTTAGTTGAAGCAGTCAATGATATGGAAGTTCCTAGTCAGATTGTCAAAGAAGCTCTTGTATCGTTGATGAATAAAGATATGCATACTAATAAAAGAATGGAAAGTGTGGATAAAGTAGTTTTAAAATTAAAAGAAAACATGCATCGTGAAATGCATAAACGTATTAAATTAGTGCCTATCCAAACACTATTGTTATTATTAATTGTGTTTGTTCCACTGATGTTATTGATTGTTTATGCTAAAGATATTGTTATGCTTTTTAATTAAAGAAAGGAATGTTTTTATGTATCATTTTATTGGAATAAAAGGGACGGGTATGAGTTCGCTAGCGCAGATTATGCATTCTTTGGGTTATGAAGTCCAAGGTAGTGATATTACTGAGCATTTGTTTACAGAAGATGCATTGCGCGAAATGGGGATTACAATTTTGCCATTTTCCGAAGATAATATTAAAGAAGATATGATTATTGTTCAAGGTAATGCCTATACGGAGACTAATGTTGAAGTTGCTAAAGCAATAGAGTTAGGTTTAAAAATTTGTACTTATCAAGAAATGATTGGTCGTTTAACCAAGATGTTTGATACGATTGCTGTTTCAGGTTGTCATGGCAAAACGACTACAACCGCTATGTTAAGTCATGTTTTAAAAAATATTACAGGTTGTAATTATCTAATTGGTGATGGTACTGGTTATGCTAATAAAGAGAATAAATATTTTGCTTTAGAAGCATGTGAATATAAAAGACATTTTTTGGAATATACACCTACATATGCAATTATTACTAATATTGAATTAGATCATATTGATTATTATAAAGATATTCAAGATGTTATTGATGCTTTTAGTGAGTTTGCTAATAAAGCGTTAAAAATGGTAATTGCTTGTGGCGATGATAATTATACAAGATATATTGAAACAAATAAGCCATTATTCTATTATGGTTTAGATGATGACAATGATATTCAAGCTCGTGATGTTGAATATCATGAAGATGGAACAACATTTGATGTTTTTGTTGAAGGTAATTACTATGGACATTTTGATTTGCCACTATATGGTAAGCATATGTTATTAAATGCTCTAGCTGTTATAGCTGTTTGTAGTTATGAAAGATTAGATGCTAAAGATGTCGCACATCATTTAAAAAGTTTTCCAGGAGCAAAAAGAAGATTTAAAGAAAATGTTATTGGGAATATTGTGACAATTGATGATTATGCTCATCATCCAACAGAAGTCAAGGTTACTCTTAAAGCTGCTCGTCAAAAATATCCTAATAAAAAGATTATTGCGATTTTAAAAACACATACTTTATCACGTACTAAAGAATTTGCTTCAGAATTTGCAGAGGCTTTGTCTTTAGCTGATAAAGCTTATGTTACAGATATAGGTGTTGATCGGGAAGAAGAAGGCTATGATGGTGTTACATATCAAGTTATTTTAGATAAATTAAAAAATGGTAGTTATATAAGTCTAGATGATCCTGATGAATTATTACAATATGATGATGCTGTTATGGTTTTTATGAGTAGTAAAAATATCTATGTTTTACAAGATGCTTATGAAAAGAAATTAAAAGAAAAAATGTTAGAAAATAAATAAACTCGTTAATATTAACGAGTTTATTTTATTAATAATATATATATAAATCAGAGTCATAAATGGTTCCATTTATTTTAATAAATAAATAGTATTTACCACTTAATCCCTCATCATTTATATATTTTGTAACAGTCAATTCGTCTTTATTAAAAACATCGACACATAAAGCTGTATATGGTTTTGTAGAAATACGAACATCATAATTCTTTTGACTAAAAGGACTATTTAAGATGATTGTAACACTATCTTCTTTTTTAAATGTTCCTTCAACAACTAAGCGATCAACTTCTTTTGTTATTTTGATGTTGTATTTATCTTTTACTTCGTCGAAATCTTTATTAAATAAAACTAAATTAAAATGATTATCAGTTTCTGTTTCACCTAATGAACCAAGACGAATACCACTAGCATTAGAATAATTAACATTACTATATATATCAATTTTTTCAGCACGATAGTAATTACCATCTAGTGATAGTTCAAAAAGAACTTGATCATTTTTAATTTCTACTGTTTTAGAGTATAAAGCATCATAATCAGTTAAACCAGCAGGATAGTTTTGGGCAACACCTTCATATGTAACAACACCACCTGAATGGATAAGATAATGATTAGTATTTAAATAATCGACATCAGATATATATGGTGAATAAAATTCACTTCCACGTTCTTTGCCATATTGCCAGATTTGTTCAATAGTCATATTGACGGTATCAATTTTATACAAAACACCACGACTATAACTATTACTTGCATCTACATATTCATCTTCATTTTTTGATTTATTATTTCCATTATCAAAGATAAAAACATAACCTTCTGGGGTAATCATAGCGGCATGTTGACTCCATTGCCATTCGAAATCATCACCTATAGGTTCGAAAAAGTATTTATGATATTCTTCACTCCAATTTGTCTTATCACCAATAATCCAATTTAAAGTACCAGTTGCATAATCGATATTAATAACAGCATCTTGATGACGACCAGATAAGGTTATCGAATTTGTTTTTTCATCATACCAAACAGAATTGTTATGAAACCAATCGTATTCAACCCAGTTTTCACTTTGACCATCATCCATTTTTAATATATCTTTTAAATCCCATGTTTTGACAATTTCACCATTTTCGCGATCTATTTCAACAATATAGTCTTCGACATAACCACTTGTAAAATCATCACTTGCAAGTAGGAGATTACCATTTGGCATTTCATATACATCATGGTGATATCCTCCAGGAAGAGAATATTCATAATAAATCTTTCCTAGATAATCCATTTCAACAACACCAGTAGTGTAATATGGACTATTAACTAGACGATTAGTACTAAGCATAAGGTTTCCATTTTCTAGTGGCTGAATATCCCAAATCATATTTTCAGTTAAATACCAACGTACATCACCATATATGTCATATGCTGCTGTATAGCCATCACTAGATGGGGTAACAAAATAAAATGAATTATCTAATTTTTCTATTTCACTTATAGTAGTTGTAGCTTTATTTAAATCCTCAGGTAATTGATCGGTTGTTATTTCTAGCACTTTTTCTTTACCATTCATACTAATGATAACTTTATTTGTAGTCCCAGCATATAATCCATAAATAGGGATATAGTGTTCTTTGGTTGATGAAAAACTATGTGTAAGTGTTGTTTTTTCATCTTTACCTACAACTGTTATGTTGACAATAGTACTATCATTAGTTTTAAACATAACTAAAGCAGTTAGAGGTGATATTTTATAAGGATTAACGATAATGCGTGGATTATCAAAGGTATCTTCATCAGTTAAAACATAATCACTTTCTAATTCTGTTTGCATAGCGATTAAATCATCAACAATTGTAACTGGTTTTACTTTTTCAACATTGTAGTATATCGCAACACAACAAACACACGCTACGATGATTAATAATAATAATTTATATTTTGTTTTCATTTTATCCCCCTTATATTAAGCGTATTTCATCTTCACTATAAAAACGTTTCTTTTTATTGATACGATCGTAAAACATAATGCCATCTAAATGATCAATTTCATGTTGAAAAGCAATTGATAATTCTTCACGAGCACGAATTTTAATTTTATTACCATTTTGATCATATCCAATAATTGTTACGCGAGCGTATCTAGGAACATGACCTTCAACTTCGCGATTAACACTTAGACATCCTTCACCGGCTTCAGCGGCAATTATTTCTTCTGAATTACTTATAATCTTAGGATTAATAACGACATATTCATCAAATACACCTTCGTCTACTTCATGAACGATGACAATTATGCGTTCGTTTATACCTAATTGCGGAAAAGCGATTCCCATGCCTGGTCTTAATTCATATTTTTCTTCATATTTAGGTATTTGACTATATGTTAAATGATCAATACATTGTTTAATTAATTTTTGATATTCTTCTTTTAATGGAAAAGAAACTTCTTTACTTGTTTTTCTTAAGTGGGGATCTTTTTCATCTAAGATATTTAATTTCTTAAACATAAAAATCAACTCCATGTCAATATTTTACCATGATTTTTATTAAAAAGAAAGTAAAAAAAAGAAAGGTTTCCCTTTCTAGTTATTACAAACACGAGCGCCAATGATAATTACTAATAAGATAAATAAAACTAAAATTATTGCAGCACCATAACCACCGTTATTACAACAATTCATTGGATAACAAGTATTATTGCCACAGCCATAGCCACTATAGCCGCCATAGTAATACATAAACATTCCTCCATTCTTTCTATAATATTTTATTATTTATAGACACTTTTGAGCATGAATTTAACCCAATTATATGGAAAAAAGCATGTAAATATGATAAAATTAGGAAAAGTAGGTGATGTATGAAGAAAATCTGGAATGACATGGATAAACCACTATTCATTGTGTGTTTAATACTTTTTTTATTTGGAGCTTTCAATATTGTTACTTCATCTAGTTCAGAAGCAATTAAATATCATGTCAGTATTTACACTTATTTTATTAAGCAAATGCTTTTTTTAGCTATTGGTCTTTTTGCGACTTATATTATTGTTCGTATACCTACTAAAAGATGGTATGGCATAAGTAATATTTTATACTTTGTTGTTGTAGCTATGCTTTTATATTTATTAATTGGTGGAGTTGCCCATCGTGGTGCGACTAACTGGATAGATTTAGGTTTCTTTTCTATGCAACCAAGTGAATTTATTAAACCTATTTTAATTGTTTTATTAGCTTTGATGTTTGAGCGTTATTATAATGATTTAAATTCGATTGATAGTAAAATGCGCTATAGTGCAGTAATAAAAATTATAGCTGTTGCTTTAATTCCTATTATTTTTGTTTTCTTGGAAAGAGATTTAGGAAGTATGACTATTATATTTTTTATCTTTGCTGGTTTATTTTTAGCTAGCCCAATTATTCCTAAAGATAAAATTCGTATAATAACACTAAGCGTAATTATTGTAGGGACATTTTTAGTTACATTGTTAATTGGGGGAAGACAAATTCTTACTTCTTCACAATTAAGTCGTATAACTAATTGGTTTAATCCTTGTAGTAATTATGAAACAACTGGTTATCAAGTATGTAATGCTTTTATTGCTTTTAATAATGGAGGATTAAATGGTTTAGGAGTAGGTAATAGTCAACAAAAATATTCATATATTCCTGAAGCCCATACGGATAGTGTTTTTGCGATTATTGTTGAGGAATATGGTTTAATTTCAGTCAGTTTAATTTTTATTGCTTACGTATTTATTTTATATCGTATTTTAAAAATAAGTAGTGAAGCTACTAGTATTCGGGGTAGGTATATTGCATTAGGAGTTGCGATATACTTGTTTGTTCATATTTTAATTAATCTAGGTGGTCTATTTGGTCTTTTACCACTTACTGGTGTACCTTTGCCATTTTTATCATATGGTGGTTCATTTGCACTTTCAATGTTAGGAGCTTTGGCAACCGTTCAAAGAGTTAATATTGAAACAAGACGTACAAAAATTAGAATTAATAATAGGAGTTAGTTATGATATATAGTAATGAGATTGTTTTTCGTGGTCATCCTGATAAAGTATGTGATCAAATTAGTGATGCATTATTAGATGCATATTTAAAAGATGATAAAAATTCGCGTTGTGCGATTGAAGTTTTAGGTGGCAAAGGTAAAATTTTTATTACGGGTGAAGTTTCTTCTAAAAGCGAAGTAGATGTAGTTAAGGTCGTAAAAAGAGTTTTACGTGATATTGGTTATCGTGATGATTATGAAATAGTTGTTAATTTAGGTGTGCAGAGTGCTGATATAGCGCGTGCTACTAATGAAAGTTACTTAGGTGCTGGTGATCAAGGTATGATGTTTGGTTATGCTACAAGTGAAACATCGTGTTATCTACCACTAGCTATGGTTATTTTACAAGAGTTGAGTAAATGGTATGATCAAAAAGTTAAGGAATGCGAATATCTTATGCCAGATGGTAAAGCTCAAATAACAGGTTATTATGATAATGATATGCGACTAATTAAAATTAAATATTTTACTATTTCTTATCAAAATGATGAATTACATCGTATTTATACAGATGCTCTAATTAAAGAACAATGTTTAAAAATATGTAATAAATATAGAATTGCTGTGGAACAATTTTTGATTAATCCAACTGGGCGTTTTTGTGTTGGAGGTTTTGATGCCGATGCAGGATTAACAGGACGTAAAATTGTTGTTGATACTTATCATTCGTTTGCACCGGTTGGTGGAGGAGCCTTTAGTGGTAAAGATCCTTCTAAAGTTGATCGTACGGCTGCTTATAAAGCCAGATTACTAGCAATCACTTATTTAAAGAAATATCATTTGAAATGGTGCACAGTTCAGTTGAGTTATGCAATTGGAATTGAAAAACCACTAGCTATCTTTATTAATAGTAATCAAGGTAATTTAGAAATTCCTGAGGCATTATATGAAGAATGTAAGCCAATTAAAATGATAAGTGATATGGATTTAAAAAATAGATGTTTTGAACAAACTGCAAAATTTGGACATTTTCCACTAGAATGGGAGTAAAACTCCTTTTTTTTGTAGGTTTTTTAATAATAAAAAGAGAATATATAAGAAGAGGCACCAAGGAGTGTGATTATGCCTAAAATAATAATACCTCTTTTTTTAATTGTCATAGGCTTATTTTTAATGTTTAAACAAGAACCAGAAAAAGAGGTAATAGAATATATTTACGTAGATATTAAAGGAGCAGTTAAAAATCCTGGTAATTATCAGATGCCTTATAATACTCGTGTTAGTGATGTAATAAAAAAAGCAGGTGGTCTTCGTTTTGATGCATCAACTCGTTATATCAATCTTGCTAAACGCTTAGAAGATGAGATGGTTATTGTTATCTATACAAATGAAGAGGTTTTAAATAATCCTTCGGATTTAATGGTTACTTACTGCAATTGTCCAACTATAACTAATGATGGTTTATTTGATAGTGAAGAAAACAATCTTGAAAAAGTTAATATTAATACCGCAGATTTAGAGACTTTGATGACTTTAACTGGAATTGGAAAAGTTAAAGCTCAGGCAATTATTGATTATCGTACTTTAAATGGTCAATTTATTAATTGTGAGGATTTAATGAATGTCAAAGGTATTGGGCAATCTACTTACGATAAAATTAAAAATTATATTACTGTTTAGTTTTTTTTTACTAATTATCGTCTATGCTTCTATTTTTATATTAAATGATAAAACAAATAGTAAATATGATTTAAATACAAAAGAAATAAAAGGTGTTGTTACCGAAAAAGAAGAAGGTAAATACTTAGTTTGTAATCAAGAATGTATAATTGTTACAAGTGATTTAAAACTTGCTGTTGGGGATATAGTTATTTTAAAAGGAAATATTAAAAAGCCATGGGAAAATACGAATTTTAATATGTTTAATTATAAAAACTATCTATATAGTAATAATATTTATTATTTATTTGATGCAACAACAAAAGAAGTAATAGGAACTAATCAATTTTATCGTTTTAAAAATAAAATTATAGAATATATTTCTAGTTTTAAAAGTCAAAAATATTTAAATACTTTTATTATGGGTAATAGTGATGCTTTAGAAGATGATATCAAAGATAGTTATCGCTATAATGGAATTAGTCATCTATTATCAATTTCAGGTATGCATATTAGTCTATTTGCTTTCATTTTAAAATATTTATTAAAAAAAATACCTGGTCATATGTTGTTGATAAAAAGTTTTTTACTTTTTTATGTTATTCTTACAGGTTTTAAATTATCGGCGATTAGAAGTTTTTTTCTATTTTTAACAAGCAGTAAAATAAAACCAATATTTTCTTTAATTTTAATTTTTAGTATAATGTTAGCTTATAATCCATATTATCTTTATAATATTAGCTTTATTTTTAGTTTTGTAATAACTTTTTTTATTTTGTTGTTGCCTATTAAAGATAAAAATTATTTTTTCAAAGTTTTTAAAACCTCGCTTTTATGTTTTTTTGTGAGTATACCTATTTTAACAATGACAAGTTATGAAATAAACTTTTTAAGTCCTATTTTAAATGTCTTTTTTATTCCATTTGTTTCATTTATCATTTTTCCTTTAACAATACTTACCTTTTTTATTAAAATATTTGACCCTGTTTTATTTTATTTAACTAATTTATTAGAAGAATTTTCTTTATTTAGTAATTATTTTAATTTATCATTAGTTTTATCTAAACCACCTCTATGGTTGATTATTATGTATTATCTAGGAATTATTTGGACTTTTAAAAAATTTCGTTTTGCCAAACAATTTCTTCTTTTGATTATTATTATTTTTCATTATCTACTTCCCAAGTTTAATCCATATCCTGTTTTAACTATGTTAGATGTAAATCAAGGAGATGCGATTTTAATTGAATTTGAACATCAATCCAAAGTCGTTTTAATAGATACAGGAGGTAAATATAATACGAAAGGTGATATTAGTAAATATACTTTGATTCCTTATATGAAAAGCAAGGGAATTAGCTCAATCGATTATCTAATTTTAAGTCATGGTGATTTAGATCATGCAAAAGAGAGTTATGATTTAGTCACCAATTTTGATGTTAAGCATATTATTATTAATAGTGGTAATGATAGTGAATATGAAATGCTTTTAAAAAAATATAAACCTTATAAAATAAGTGAAGGATATATTGAAGATATAGGTTTTAAGTTTTTAAACAATAAAGATATAGATGATGAAAATGAAGATAGTTTAATTATTTATACCAAACTCAATAATTATTATATTCTATTAATGGGAGATGCAGGATTTACAAGTGAAGAATATATTTTAAATAAGTATAAAATAGAAAAAGTGGATATACTAAAGATAGGTCATCATGGTTCTAAATACGCTACTTCAAAACAATTTTTAGATTATATAAAGCCTAAGATAGCTTTAATTAGTGTGGGTAAAAACAATAACTATGGTCATCCTGCTAGCAGGGTTATTAATGATTTAAAAAAACGTGACATCGCTACTTATATGACAAGTGTTAATGGTAGTATCGAAATTATTTTTGGTGACGAACTTACGATTAATACTTGTCTAGATAGCGCCTAGGCGTTTATATAGATTGAGCCTCTTTTGAGGCTCTTTATTTTACAAAAAAATAGACAAAAAATGAAAAATTGAAAGAAAAAAAAGGAAATTTGAAAGATTTGTCGTATATTATAAGTAGAGGTGGTATTATGGCATTTTTATCTAACGAAGAAATCAATAATATTCGCAGTAGTGTCTCTATAGTTGATGTCATCAGTGACTATATACCACTAACTAAAAAAGGTAAAAACTATTTTGGTGTTTGTCCTTTTCATGATGATCATGCGCCAAGTATGAGTGTAAGTGAAACTAAACAAATATATAAATGTTTTTCTTGTGGTGCTACAGGTAATGTCTTTAATTTTGTGATGGATTATGAGCATATTAGTTTTATTGAAGCAGTTGGAAAGATTGCTTCAAAAGCTGGAATTGATCTTAATTTCACAACTAAGGACAAGCCTAAAAAGAATAGTAATCTTTATGATATATATGAATTAACAAATAAACTATTTCAAAATAATATTAATACTAAACAAGGAGCTGAAGCTATTAGTTATTTGAAAAAGCGAAACATCAATGAAGAACTTATTAAGGAATTTGGGATAGGTTTATCTTTAAATAAACATGATATATTAACTAATTTATTATTAAAAAAAGGTTATTCCTATGAAGAACAATTAAAAAGTGGACTTGTTGTTAAAAATAATTATGGATATCAAGATATATACTTTAATCGTATTATGTTTCCTTTAGAAGATATGTTTGGAAGAGTAGTTGGTTTTAGTGGGCGACGTTATGATGATGTTAAAGAATACAAATACATTAATACGATGGAAACGGAAATATTTAAAAAAGGAGAGATTCTTTATAATTATTATCGGGCTAAAGATATCGCAAGGCGTAAACAACAGATAATTGTTATGGAAGGATTTATGGATGTTATTCGGGCTCATAGTATTGGTGTAAAAAATGTTGTTGCGACAATGGGAACTGCCCTTACAAAAGAAAATGTTAACAATATTAAACGTATGGCTAAGGAAGTTATTTTGTGTTTTGATGGCGACAGTGCTGGATTTAAGGCTACAATGAGCGCAATTAAAGAATTCGAGCAAGCTAATGTTATTCCTAAAATTGTTTTATTATCAGATGATTTGGATCCTGATGATTACATTATAAAAAAAGGTGCTGAATCTTTTCTTAATTTATTAAAAAATCCTATTAATGTGATGGATTTTAAATTAAGATATTTAAAACAAGGGAAAGATTTTACTAATAGTGTTGATGTAGCTTCATATGTCAATGAAGTTATAAAAGAGTTGAATTATTTGAATGATGATGTGCTAAAAGAATTAACTATTCAAAAATTGTCTGAGGAAACTAATCTATCTCAAGATTTTATCAAAAGCAAAATTCAAACTAAAGAACAAAAGCCGCAAGTTATTGAAAAAGCAACAACTACTAAATACAATAAATATGAAAAAGCTGAACAAAATCTTATCTATTATATGTTAAAAGATCCTGAAGTTATTAAAATATATAATCGTCGAATAACATATATGCCTACTAGTAAATATCGTCTTTTAGCGCGTGAAATAAGTTATTTTTATAAACAATTTGGTTATATAAATATCGCTGATTTGATTTCTTTTATTAAAGATGACAAAGAATTAATTAAAACAATTGGGGAAATTGATTCCCTTGATTTAAAAGATAATTATACTAAAGAAGAAATTGCTGATTATATTAAGGTCATATATGAATATAGTGTTGTTAATGAAATAAAAAGATTAAAAAATCAAATGAAATTAGAAACTGATTCAATTAAGAAAGCAGAATTAGGGAAAAAAATTATTGAACTGAAGATGAGGAGTGAAGACAGTGATAAATGAAATTAAAACTTTTGCTGAGAGAAAAGCAGAATTAGTTGAAAAAGGGAAAAAAAGAGGTTTTATTACTTATGAAGAATTAAGTGTTGCTTTAAAGGGACTAGAATTAGATGTCGATAGTATTGATGACTTGTATAATACTTTTAGTCAAAATTCAGTTGCAATTTTAACTGAAGAAGAAGCTAATAGTGATGGTGGTGGTGAGACACCTGATAAGATTCTTTTAGATGATGAGGATTTAGTTAAGGATATTAATATCAATGATCCTGTCCGTATGTATTTAAAGGAAATTGGTCAAATTAAATTGCTTACTATGGAAGAAGAATTAGAACTATCTGATCGTATATTAGAAGGTGATGAGGAAGCAAAACATATACTTGCTGAGGCTAATTTACGTCTAGTTGTAAGTATTGCTAAAAGATATGTTGGACGTGGAATGCTTTTTTTGGATCTTATTCAAGAAGGTAATATTGGTTTAATGAAGGCAGTTGAAAAATTTGATGTGTCAAAAGGATTTAAATTTAGTACATATGCTACTTGGTGGATTAGACAAGCTATTACTAGAGCTATTGCTGATCAAGCGCGTACAATTCGTGTTCCTGTTCACATGGTTGAAACAATCAATAAACTAGCTCGTATTCATAGACAATTAACACTTGAGTTAAATCGTGAACCAACAGAAGAAGAATTAGCTAAAAAGATGAATACTACAGTTGAAAAAATACGTGAGATATATAAAATAAGTCAAGAACCTGTTTCTTTAGAAACACCTATTGGCGAAGAAGATGATTCGCATTTAGGTGATTTTGTTCCTGATGAACGCAATATGAGTCCAGAAGACTATGCGACTAATGAAATGTTAAAAGATGAAATAGGGGAAGTATTACTTACTTTAACTGAACGTGAAGAAAAAGTTATAAGATTGCGTTTTGGTTTAGAAGATGGCAAAGTTAGAACATTAGAAGAAGTTGGTCAAATGTTTGGTGTTACCCGTGAACGTATTCGTCAAATTGAAGCTAAAGCATTGCGAAAATTGCGTCATCCATCACGTTCACGCAAACTTAAAGATTATATGGATAATTAATTATTATGCGAGTATCCAAAAGAATAGAAGCAATAGCGCAAATGGTTACAGAACCTATTTTATATGATGTTGGTTGTGATCATGCCTATTTAGATATTTATTGTGCTTTACATAAAAACACGACATGCATTGCGATTGATATTAATCAAAATGCTCTAGCGAATGCCCAAAAAAATGTCGATAAATATAACTTAAATGAACAAATTAAAGTTGCTTTAAATGATGGATTAACGGGGATAGATGATTTTAAAAATAGTGTTGTCGTCTTAGCGGGAATGGGAACACGCAATATTTTACAAATAGTTAAAGATAAAAAGATTGAACATTTAGTTATACAATCTAACAACGAATTAAGTATTTTAAGGCGTGCAGTAGTAAAAATGGGATATTACATAGATGAGGAAAAAGTAGTTAAAGAAGGTAAAATATTTAATATTATTATATCTTTTCGCACTGGTCATCAAAAATATCGTTTAAGTGATTATTTGATTGGGCCACATATTAGACATAAAAAATTAGATGTCAATCAAGAATATATTAGATATCTTATAAATACCAATCAAACAATAATAAAAAAACTCCCATCTCATCTCTGGTTTAAAAAATTAAAATTATTTGTTTATAATTATATACTAAAAAAAGAATTAGTTTAACTAATCCTTTTTTATTGAAAAAAAGTCAAACTACTAGTTGGTGCTTTTTTAACTTCTTGAGGATAATTTTGTTCTGTTTTTGTTTGTCTAGTTACATTTACAGTTGGTTGTTTTTCAGGTCTATTAAATTCACTCATTACTTTAAACATTGTTTTAGCATTTTTAATAACTGGACCTGCTTGTTTTACTAATGGAATTGCTTGATTTGTCAAATTTAAAACACGACTGGCGCCATTTAAAATAGAAGAAAAACTCAAGTTAGTTCCAAAAAGGCGAGTAAACAAACCTGCTCGAGCCATCTGATTAGGAATAGTTGTATAAGGATATAGATAATAAGGATTAAAGTAATTCATATAATCACCTTCCTAATTTATTATATGTTTTTTTAAAAATAGTTTTACAAAATATGTTTAAGTATGTTATAATTAAAGAGAATAAGAGAGTAGAAAGATGGCCGGGTATTATATGAATAATAAATTTAATGCATTTCCATTAGATTATATATATAAATTTATCAAATTCATTATTAACATTCCTATTAGTTTTGTTAGGTATTTTTGTCTTGGCTTTTTCTTTATCTTTTTTAATACCATTGATATTGTAATAACACCAATTTATAATGTTATATTTTATAGTTTAATAGGTTTTATTACTTTATGTATGTATTGTTACCGCTTGCTATATTATTTTATCAAAGGGATTAAGACCCCATATATTCTTATTTATAATGCTATTATTAAGAGTAATATAAGACAAGAAAAACGTTTAAAAGAAATAAACGAACGAAAAGAACGTGAACGTGCAGAAAGAGAACAAGCAGCTGCTCGTCAAAAAATAGAAATTGCTGAAAGACTTGCTCGTGAACAAGAGGCTTTACGTAAGAAACGCGAAGCAGAAGAAAATGAACATAAATTGTTACATAAACATGATAATGAAAGTTACATTAATGAAAATGTTGATTATAAAAAGAAAACTTTTGGTGAGAAAATCAATGATTTTATTGTTGCAACTATTAATTATCCAAAACGTTTAATAGAAATTATAAAAGATAAATTTCATAATTCTGTTTTGGCTCGTAATGCGAGAAATAATAAAACTTTACATCGTGAAAGTTTATTAATTGATTTTGAAGGTAAAGATGCTGAAAAAACAGAAAGTAAATTATTATATGAATATACCGGCAAAAATGCTGAAGGTAAATTTGTCAAAGGTTATTTTGAAGCTTTTTCTAAAGTTGAAGTTCACTCATTTTTACTTTCAGAAGGAATGGAAGTTTATTCTATTAGAACAAATAAATGGATAAGACTTCTACATCAACATGAAGGAACAGTCAATGTTAAAATCAAAAACAAAGATTTGGTTTTCTTCTTAACGCAATTGTCTACTTACATTAAAAGTGGTATTCCACTAGTAGAAGCATTAAAAATTTTAACTAAACAATATAAAAATAAAGCTTATCAACGTATTTTTAGAGCGATGATTTATGACCTTACGATGGGTGAAAGTTTTAGTTCAGCGATGGAAAAACAAAATAAAGCTTTCCCACGTTTATTAATTAATATGATTAAAACTAGTGAAATGACAGGTCAACTTCCTGAAGTTTTAGACGATCAAGTAGAATATTATACAGAAGTAGAAAAAACAAGAAAAGCTATGGTGAGTGCACTGACATATCCTATTATGATTTTAATTATAGCGGTAGCTGTTGTTATCTTTATCATGGTATGGGTTGTACCACAATTTGTTACTATTTTTGAATCAATGGATGGATCAACTATTCCAGGAATTACTTTATTTATCTTAGGCGTAAGTAATTTCTTGCAAAAATATTGGTATCTATTAATTATTTTTGCGATTTTAATTGCTTTCTTATGTTGGTATTTATATAAGAATGTCGATGTTATTCGCATATTTACGCAATGGTTGTTGATGCATCTACCAGTTATTGGAAATGTCATTATATATAATGAAACAACATTGTTTACTAAAACTTTTGCTGCTTTATTAGAGCACAATGTATTTATAACTGATAGTATGGAAATATTGAATAAAATAACAAATAATGAAATATATAAGATGTTAATCAAAGACACTATTGTTAACTTAGCTCGTGGTGAGAAAATATCAACAGCATTCGAAGGTAACTGGGCTTTCCCACTACCTGCTTATGAAATGTTAGTAACTGGTGAAAAAACTGGGGAATTACCTCAAATGATGAAACGTGTTAGTGAATACTATCAAGATTTACATCGTAATGAAGTAGCGCGCATTAAAACATTTATTGAACCAATTTTAATTATTGTATTAACGGTTTTAGTTGGTATCATAGTATTATCAATTATTGTTCCAATGTTTGAACTGTATAATCAATTACAATCTACAACAAGATAGGAGATTACAAATGGATGTTTATTATTTAATTGTGTTTTTCATATTAGGTACGTTTATGGGATCATTTTATAACTTGGTTGGTGATCGTTTGCCAAATAATCAATCGATTATAAAACCACGTAGTCATTGTCCTAATTGTCAACATATACTTGGTGCTAGTGAATTAATACCAATAGTATCGTATATTTTGCAAAGAGGTAAATGCAAAAATTGTAAAAGTCCCATTTCATATGTTCATCCATTGTTTGAACTATTATCAGGATGTGTTTTTGCAATTACATATTTAGTATTTGGCTTAACTTGGGAATTAGTTATAGCGTTAACTTTTGTATCTATGTTATTAATTATTTTAGTTAGTGATTTACGTTATATGATTATTTCCGATGAAGTACTAATAGTTACTTTTATATTTCTATTTATTGAAAAAACTATAATTTATGGTTTAGATAAAGCTTTTTTAGATATTATTCCAGCAATAGGTTCTTTTATTACAATGTTGGTTATTAAAAAGATTGGCGACTATTTGTTTAAAAAAGAATCAATGGGTGGAGGAGATATTAAACTACTAATGATTTTTGGCTATGTACTAGGTTATCCACTATCTATTCTATCTATATTTATAGGTTCTATAATTGGTTTACCTATTTCTTATTTCTATTTAAAAATAACTAAAAATCATGAAATACCATTTGGCCCATTATTGAGTTTGGGAGCTATTATCCTTTATTTCAGTAAATTAGATTTTAATCAAATTGTTGACATGCTTAACTGGATTAATTAATCCAGTTTTTTTCAATAAAAAACCTAGTTATGTGATGTGAACCCTGTTTGGTAGACATCATAACTAGGTTTTTATAATTCTAAAGTTTCATTTTCGGTAGGTTTAGGATTAGAAGTATAAGCATTAGGAGCAACAACTCCTAGAGGTTTTGCCTCTGTTGGAACATCATGCATCGTATTTTTATTATGTTGTTGTAATTTAGCATCTCTAATAGCTGAACTTAAATCCAATTTTTCACCAGTTGATTGTTCATCATCTAATTCAATTAATTTTAATACTTCTTCAAAAGTAGTTAAACCTTCTTCAACTTTTTGTAAACCATCTTGTAGTAGAGTAGTAACATCTCCACTATAAACTAATTTACGTAAATCTGCTTTTCTAATATTATTACTAATCGCATCACGAATATCTTGTGATATAACCAATACTTCTTGAATTGCGATTCGGCCATGATAACCATTGCCACAAACATCACAACCTACAGGTGAATAAACCTCATTAATAGGATGACCAAGAACTTTACTAATTAATTCTTTTTCATAATCGGTAGCCTGACGTTTCTTTTTACAACGTGGACATAACATACGAGCTAATTTTTGTGAAATAATCCCTGTAAGAGCACTTGATAATAAATATCTTTCAACTTCCATATCAAGTAAACGTTCAATTGTATTTAATGAGTTATTAGTGTGGATTGTTGATAAAACTAAATGTCCTGTAATAGAAGCACGAACACCAATTTTAGCAGTTTCTGTATCACGCATTTCCCCAATCATTATGATATTAGGGTCTTGACGTAAAATAGAACGTAGTGCGGTAGCAAAATCAAGACCAATTTCACTATTTGTTTGAACTTGATTAATTCCTTCAATATCCATTTCAATTGGATCTTCAACTGTAATAATGTTTGTTTTTTCAGTATTAAGACGTTGCAAAATGGAATAAACCGTAGTAGTTTTCCCAGTACCAGTAGCCCCTGTAACTAATATAATTCCATTTGGAACACTTATCATTTGTAAAACTTTTTTATAATTATCAGGACTAAATCCTAATTCTTCAAGACCAGCCAAAGACTTAGAATAATCAAGAATACGAACAACGATCTTTTCACCAAGACTTGTAGGAAGGCAAGAAACACGCAAATCCAATCCAACATCTTGCAGTGTAGTCTTAATCGCACCATCTTGTGGTAATCTTGATTCTGTGATATTCATACCACTAATGATTTTAATTCTTGTAATCAAGTTTTTCTTAATATCATTAGGTACTTCAGCATAGTCAGATAATTCACCATCTATACGAATTCTAATTTTCAAAAACTTTTCTTGTGGATCAAAGTGAATGTCACTCGCACCGCGTTTCGATGCATCTACCAATATATCATTAACAATTTCAACGACTGGCATCTTTTCATAGTCAAAAACTCTAAGCATTATGTCATCCCCTATATTCTTTTATTCTTGGACTAGCATTTATCCTAAAAATATTATATAATAGTTTTAAGATAAAAACAATATCAAAGGAGATATTTATATGAAAAAAAATAATAAAAAAGGGTTTATGCTTGCTGAAACATTAATAGTTTCAACTTTTATAGTAGGTGTTTTACTATTTATTTATATACAACTTCGTAATATTAATAACAATTATTCAAAAACACTAGCTTATAATGACGTAACAGCAATTTATAGTGCGAATAACATTAGAAATTTTCTATTACAAGATAACTATGAAGAAATAAAAACATATTTTCATAATAATTTTTCTTTAGATGAGGCTAATCCTTTAGTATATCTAGATTTAACAACTTGTCCCACTGATTTTATAAATGAAGAAGGATATTGTCAAGAACTATTAAACCAATTAAACATCAAACAATTATTATTTACAGATGAAACAAACGAATATCTATTAAGATTTATAGATGATGATAATAATTTAAGCAGTAATATGAAAAATTTCATTAAATCTCAAAAGGTAGACAATGAAATAGCTAAATATCGTATATATATCGAGACAAATGATGGCAAATTAGCGACTATTAAAATGGAGAAAGCTGGTAGTAGTCCTGTTGCAGAACCAGAATCATTTGCAACAGATTCCTGGGAAACAATAGCTTCAGCAGTATCATCAGGACAAACCGAAAAATATAATATTGGAGATACAAAAGAAGTAGAAGTAACAGGATATGGAACATTTACAGTAAGAATTGCCAACAAATCAACACCAAGTGAATGTAATACATCAGGTTTTAGCGAGACAGCATGTGGTTTTG
>CALVXF010000062.1 GCA_944368875.1 uncultured Bacilli bacterium | reverse complement strand
TGTTTAAAAATGCAGATATTGTTATTGACAAATATCATATTGTTACTCAGGTCTATAACGCATTAAATAGTACTAGAGTTAGTTTATGTAAAAAAGATAATCCAAACTACAAAAAATTAAAAGATTTGTGGAAATTAATTGTTAAAAATGAAAATGATTTATCTGAAGAAAAAAGATATTCTAATCATTTTCACAAATATATTTCTCAAAGGGATATGGTTAGTTTTATGGTTAATACTGATAAAACTTTAAAAGCAACTTATGAATGTTATCAAGGTATCATTAACTCAATTAAAGAAAAAAATTTCAATAAATTTAAAAACATTGTACAACATCAAGATAAAAACTTACCCCCTAAAATGAAACAAGCTTTAAAATTATACAAAGAAAATATCAACTATATTGAAAACTCTTTTAAATATGATATCAATAATGGTATTGTTGAAGGTACAAATAATTTAATTAAATGTATTAAGAGGATAGCTTTTGGTTATAGAAGATATGATCATTTCATTGCTAGAATATTTTTAATTAAAGGCATTATAAAAGAGTGATTTATAATCACCCTTAAATATTTATTCATTTATCAAATTTATTGTTCACCAACACTATTTGACAAAGAACCGGTTTTTTTAGATGCCTTCACCATTAGATGGAAGATCATCACTTTTAGTATTTGTATCCAATATAAACAAGTTTTTTTTGCTAGACTCAATTAAATTGTCTGCTAATTGTTCAATTGATAAATTATTTATTTTAAATGCAGTATCAATCAACGCGCCAGCATTACAACCAGCAACAACTTTAATATTTTTATTAGCAAAAGCTAATTTAGCAGCTTCTTTATAAGGACTGCCGCCCAGCAAGTCGCAAGCGAACAATGCACATATATCTTTATTAATAATTTCTTTATATTTTTTTGATAGAGTCTCATCGGTATCGTTGCCTAAGAAATCAATGTAATGTATGTTTTCATTAGGACCACTAACCATTTCTATCATTGATTTCATACCAGATGCATAATTACCATGACCAGTAATGACAATGATGTTTTTCATATTACACTAATCCGATGTATGAGCCTAAAATGGCTAAAACAATTGTACCCAATATTATTATAGTTGGATTAACCTTCTTCTTAAGTAAACCATAGCAAGCAAATGTGAAAGCAAATGGTAATAAGTTAGGGAAAATCATATCAATAAATTCTTCTTGAATACTTACTACAACACCATTTCCGGTATCAATAGTTGGTAATAATGTTAAACTTACATAACTTGCGATTAATCCCCCTAAAATAGTAACACCTACTGTTGTTGCACATCTGTTTATGATTTCAGTATTCTTTTGAATTACTTCAAAAGCTTTGGTTCCCATGCTATAACCAATATGAGCAAGTGGAAAACGTAATAAGAAAGCAATGAAGAATACAACAAAGTATAAAATAGGTCCTAATACATTACCTTCACTAGCTAATGATGCAGAAATACCTGACATAATAGGCATTAAAGTAAACCAGAAAATTGCGTCCCCAATACCAGCAAGTGGACCAAAAAGTGCAACTTTAATACCACGAACTGTTTCAGGTTTTTCGCCTTTTTCGTATAAAGACAACATTAACCCGATTAAGAAAGATAATAATACATTATGAGTATTAATAAATTCCAAATTGTCTTTTAATACTTCTTTTAATCCATCTTTATCATCTTCGTATATTTTTTCAAGTTCAGGTGCCATAGCAGCAGTAAAACCGATGCTTTGCATTCTTTCATAATTAAAACATGCTTGATTTAATAAAGTACGGAACGTCATTCTATTAATATCTGAACTTGTTAATACTTTTGTTTTAGATGCCTTCGCCATCGTTTACAACTCCTTTCGCTGCATTATCAGTTTCGTTAAAATAAGTTAATAATGCAAAGATTAGACCCATTATAGCAACTGGTAAAATATTGTTCATTTGGATAAATGAAGCGAATAAGAAACCTGCTAGTAAATAAGGTACATAACGTGCTTTCAACATAACACGTAATAACATTGCGAACCCAATTGCTGGAATTAATCCCCCTGCAACTGATAAGCCGTGAGTTAAAAACTCAGGTAAAGCGTCTACTAATTCACGCATTGCATCTTGTGCCACATAAGCAGACAAGAAAACAACTACCCCATATAATAATGAATTACCTAAGATTCCATAAAAACATAATTTAAATAATCCTTTAACATTGCATTTTTCAGCATATTTTTCTGCTTTTTTGTTAAATGCAACTAATACAGTATTGTATAATGTAGCAATTTGTTGCATTAATAGCCCAAATGGATAAGCAAGTGTAAATGCCATTTCTACACCTTGACCTGTTGTATGAGCTAATACAACTGTCATCGTACTACATACAATAGCATTTGGTGGAGTTACACCTCCAACTGCTGTAATACCTGCAAATGAAAGTTCTACTAATCCACCAGCAATTAAACCTGTATTTAAATCACCTAATAGAGCCCCAATGATAGGTGCAACTATAATAGGTCTGAAAAGGAAAAATCCTTCTAATTGATTATCTATTGCTAATAACATGACAGCAATAGTAATAATAATACCTTGGAATAATGTAATTTCCATAAAATCCTCCTAAAAAACTTCTTTTTTTGAATTTGGTGTGTCTCTGATGTATATTTCTTTGACTTTTGATTTAATATAATTTAAATCTTCTAAATCTTGTTCATCTACATAAACTTTTTCACTTATACTCTTTTTCCCTTCACTAAAATGCATATTACCAATATTAACAATATCGATATCTACACCGCCTTCTATTAATTTACGTAATGTTGCTGGTGTGCGACATATAAGCAATATCTTTTGCGAACTAGATGCTTTACTAATTGTGTTAATAGTTTTTTCAACTGTAAAAAATCTTGTATCTAAGCCTAACGATTGAGCTGCAATCTTCATAACGCTTTTTTCTACTTCATTATTCGCTACTTTATCATCGACGACAACTAATAAATTTGCACCGACACATCCTGCCCAATCACCAACTATTTGACCATGTATTAGTCTATTATCAATACGTGTTAATACAATGCTTTTTGAAGTGCTCACCTTTTCACCTCCTTGTCAATCAATATATCATCACAAATTGTCTTAATAATATTTACCAAAAACTTTTTTTGCGTAATTATCAAGTTCAATTTCGATGTCCTGTTCATTTGTCATTTTCATAACTTTCTCTGTTATTTTTTGACAATCTTCAGCCGATAAAAGTGTGATTAGTTTCTTCACTTTAAGTGCCCTTGAAATATTGACACTAAATTCATCAAGCCCCATTCCAACTAATAATATTATTCCCAATGGGTCGGAAGCCATCTCCCCACACATACCAACTTGTTTATTAGAATATTTCTTTGAAGCGTCAATCGTCATTTTTATCAGTTTTAAAACTCCTGGATTAAAGTAATTATAAATTTTACTTACTCTCTGATTGCCACGATCAACGGCTAATGTATATTGAGTTAAATCATTTGTACCTATACTCAAAAAATCAACTTTTTCTAAAATAGTATCAGCCATTAATGCAGCACTAGGAATTTCAATCATAACTCCAACTTTTATATTTCTATCAAATGGTATTTGCGAGTTGGCTAATTCATCCTTTGCTTCATCCAATATTTCATTTGCTTTAATAACTTCTTCGATATTCGAAATCATCGGATACATAATTTGTATTTTTCCATAATTACTAGCTCTTAACATTGCACGTAATGATACTTTAAAAAAATCTTTATTATCAAGACAATATCTGATTGCTCTATACCCTAAAAAAGGATTGGCTTCTTCCGGTATGTCAATATATGGACACTTCTTGTCACCACCAATATCTAGTGTGCGAATTATCATTACCTTGTTTTTGTTGTTTTCAGCGAAACTTCTATATACATTAAATAGATATTCTTCAGATGGTGGTGTAATTTTATTTAGAAAGAGGAATTCTGTTCGAAATAATCCTATTCCATCAGCACCGACCTCATTGACTTTATTTAATTCAGTCAAATCACCAGTATTAATACAAACGTGGTAACGATGATTGTCTTTAGTTACTGCTTTAATATCTTTTATTTCTTTTAGTTCAGACATAATCTCTTGCTCGCGAGCAATTTTGACTTCATATTTTTTGATGTCTTCGTTTGTCATGTCAGTAATGACAACTCCCCTATCACCATCGACAAAAACTATTTCATTGTCTTCTAGAATCTCACTGATATTTTCAATGCCAAAAATACTAGGTATTCCTAATGATGTAGATAAAATTCCAACATGACTAGTCTTACCACCAATTTCAGAAATAATTCCCTTGACATATTTTAAATGACCGCTTAACAAAAGAGTAGGATTAATCTCTTTTGAAACTAAAATTGTATTTTCGCTTAATAATGATAAGTCAAGTTCTTTTACCCCAATTAATTTGCGTAATAATTTGTTTCTGACCTCTTGTATATCCTTACTTCGTTCTCGCAAATATGCATTATCCAATTGTGATAATTCGGTTTCTTTATTGTTCAATACTTTTTTTATCGCTCCAGCTGCATTTACTTGATATTTTTCGATAGTTTCCTCTAATTCAGCAACCAAAGATGGTGATAATAAAAGCATTTTATAAAACTGACACAAATCTTTAATATCAGTTTCTTGTACTTCGCTGATTATTTTATCGTAATCTGATACGACGTTGTTAATTACATCTTTTAACTTCTTTTTTTCATCAGTAGTGCTATTAATTAGTTTTTCAGGTATTTTCTCTAATGAAACATTTTCGACAATTAATACCTTCCCTATACCTAATCCAGGCCCCACCTTTGTTCCAAAATATTCCATGTTATCCCTCTCTCGTTTCGATATAACTACAAACAGCTTCCAAAGCTTCTTGTGAATCAGAACCATTAGTTTGCACTTTAAGTTTATCTCCGCAATTTATATTAGATGATAAAATTTCAAAGATTTCTTTTGCATTAACCTTTTTACCATCTGTTTTTATTAAATACACTTCTGATTCATATTTTAAAGCTAACTGCACTAGATCACTTCCAGGACGCGCATGCAATCCTGTTATGCTTTTAACTATTACTTCCTTTTCTAACATATAAACCTCCTGTCTTTTTTGAACAAATATTACATAAAAAACAAAACCAGCATACTACTCTAAACTTATAATAACACAAAATTCGACATTTGAAAAGATTTTTGTAAATAAATATTATTTTTAATAAACAAAAAACTTTGCTATAAAAGCAAAGTTTAATTTCAAAATGGCGGAGTAGAGAGGATTTGAACCTCCGCGCCAGTTTCCCGACCTACACCCTTAGCAGGGGCGCCTCTTCAGCCTCTTGAGTACTACTCCAGATGACAATAAACATTGTACATTAAATTATATTTATTGTCAATAGAATAAAATAAAAAGAAACTAATGTTTCTATTAATGCAAAATGGTGATCGGTATGGGATTCGAACCCATGAATGCTGCCGTGAAAGGGCAGTGTGTTAAGCCACTTCACCAACCGACCATATGGCGCCCCAAGATGGACTCGAACCAACGACCCCTTGATTAACAGTCAAGTGCTCTAACCGACTGAGCTATTGAGGCAATTATATGGTGGGCCTGACAGGACTTGAACCTGTGACCCCACGCTTATCAAGCGTGTGCTCTAACCAACTGAGCTACAGGCCCAGTAATAAGCTGGACTATTTAAGTATACACAATTTTTTTTACTTTTACAATAGTTTTTTTAATATTTTTAAAAAATATGGTGTCCCCTTAGGGATTCGAACCCTAGACCCACAGATTAAGAGTCTGTTGCTCTACCAACTGAGCTAAGGAGACAAAACAAGGCACAAACTAATTATACCATATTTTTTATTTTTGCAAAGACTAAAATTTAAAAAAATAGCATTTTATGCTATTTTAGTTTTCCTTTTATACCCTTTGTGCCATCATAATTACTTAAAATGTTGCTTTCAAAAGATATTACTTTATTATTATTTAATTTATAATCTTTTATTCCAATATTAATTAATTCCTCTAATAAATCACTATATCTTTTCCCAGTTGGTTCCCACAAATAAAACGAAAGTGATCCCGGAATAGTATTAGGTTCGTTAACATAAATATTCCCATTTTCTTTATTTATTAAGAAATCTATTCTGCATACACCAGATAATCCTAAAGTTTTAAAAACTAATTTTGACAATTCTTCTATCTCCACACGTTGCTCTTTAGAAATTTTGGCTGGTATTATGCGATTCGCGCTGGAAATACCCTTTGTTTTTCCGCCTTTTGAACCAGACAAATATTTATCACTATATGTTAAAAAATCTTCAGAAGTAACTACTTGTTCAATCACACTAGTTTCTTGATACTCGTAATTACCCAAGACACTACAATTTACCTCAATTACTTTATCAACTGCTTTTTCAACAATCAATTTATTATCATATTGAATGGCTTCTTTAATTGCTTTATCTAAATCTAGCTCGCTTTTAACTTTTGCAATTCCAATACTACTTCCCAAATTAGCCGGTTTTACAACAACTGGATAACCCATCTTTTTAATATCCTTAAAAATTTGATCCTTATGTTCAATATAATCAACATCATAAAACCATGTATAATTAACTACTGGAAAACCCATTGATTCAAATACTTGCTTCATTACAACTTTATCTTGACCTAATGCTGCAGCTAGTACATTACACCCAACTGTAGGAATTCCTATACTATATAAATATCCAGCTAATGTTCCATCCTCTACATTGCTACCATGTACAATTGGAAAAGCAATATCTATTTCATTTACAATTTGTTTCCAAAATCCTCTTATATTTTGCAAAACATATTTATTTCCCTTTTTGTATAAAACAACTTCTTTGGCATATTTTTTTATTAAATCTTGATCTTTATACACATCTATGTCCGTAAGCATATTGCTAGTATACCATCTTCTATCTTTACTTATATATATAGGCACAACATCATATTTATCTTTGTCGATATTATTCATAGCTTGTACCGCTGAAATTATACTAACCTCATGTTCAACACTTGGCCCACCAAAAATTACACCAACTTTAATTCGCATTATTTATCACTCCTCTATTCGTTAAAAATATCTGGCAAATCGTTTTCCAATAAAACATATATCTTTTTGTCAGAAAAATCATCGATAATTCTAAATGCTTTTTTCACATCATTAATTACACAGATTTTTGTTTTATCATAGTGAGAATCAACCAATCCTTCATAAATTGGCTTTGTCTGTTTTTCTCCTACCAAAATTACATAGTCTGCAACTTTGCTTATTTGTTGCCCAAACTCGTAATTTAATTTATACTGCTCGCTACCTAATTCTATCATACCAGGAGTAACTATTACTCGTTTGCCTGGCATTAAACGCAAAACATCCAATGCTTTTTTAGAACCAACAGGATTTGAATTATATGCATCATCTATTATGCTAATTTTCTCATTATAATGTTTCAATTGCAATCTATGTTCAACCGGCTGTACACGACTAACTGCAGATTGTAATCTATCAATATTAATACCCAACTTATATCCCAACAAAACACCGGCCAAAATATTGTAAACATTATGATCACCGAGTAAATTAGTCTCAAAAGTATATTTTTTCTTATCTCCTTTGAAAAAACAGTCAAACTTGGTTCCATCGCTAGTTATTTTAATATTCGTGGCATACAAATCAGCATTTTTATTTTCTGTCGATATCCACAAGATATTACACTTGTTTTTTATATTATAGTTACGTTGTAATGGATCATCCATATTCAAAATGCCAATACCATTCGAAGGTAGAGATTCGATTAATTCAAATTTCCCATTAATTATATTCTCTTGGTTTCCAAAACTCTCCAAATGAGCAGTTCCAATAGTTGTAATAATCCCAAATTGTGGTTGCATTAAATCACACAATTCTTTTATATCGCCCTGTTTAAACGCTCCCATTTCAGCTATAAAATAATCACAAAATTTGTCTAAATAATTATTTATACTATTAATC
The DNA here is from genome assembly GCA_944368875.1 of uncultured Bacilli bacterium. Taxonomy (GTDB): domain Bacteria; phylum Bacillota_I; class Bacilli_A; order RF39; family UBA660; genus CALVXF01. The sequence goes on along the minus strand of CALVXF010000062.1, from coordinate 13,279 downwards.
AAGCCATAAGTTGTATTAAAATTTTTAGGAGTTTTAAATGAATTAAACTTTATGCTTAAAATGTCATATAAAATGTTTTTGCTACTAGTTTTACCATAACTCCCAGTTATTCCAATAACTTTCATATACGGCATGTTTTTCAATTTAGTAATTGCTTGTCTTTTATAGTATAAAAACACCATTTTTTCTATAGGTTTATTAATAATATTAGCAAAATAAACAATTAAATATGCAAAAGTGTTAAAAATTATAAAACATAAAATAATTAAAACTGGACTTTGTTCAAAATAAACACTAAACAACACTGGAATTAAATACACCAATGAAATCGTCATGATTAAACGTTTTATACGCTTTGTAACAACCAATTTGATTTTTGTTTGATCTTTCTTATTCTTTTGCGAATAAGCATAACACAAATATAGTAACAATATATCCAAAACAATTATTTTAAATTGATAATCAAAAGGAATAAATACAGCCAATAATAACAACTCAGAAAAACATACTACTTTTTTTACATTATGAGAAAGCCATTTCAAATACCTATTGCCTTCATTATACCAGTTTTGTTGTAACATCTGTAATGCCTTTTTATATTTATAAAATGCATAAAAAATACATGCCATAAATGCAATAATAAAATAAATATCCATAGTTTACTCCTCACTATTCAAAAAACTTTCTAAAACTTTTATAGTTTGATGTAATCTTTCTAAATAAGCATAATGTGAACAGCCTTCATATGTAACCAAGCCAGAATTAGGAATAAGTTTTTCTAATTCTAAAGCTCTATCATAAGAAACAGCTTCATCGTTTGTTCCCCAAATTATCAAAGTTGGACATTTGATTTTTCTTACTTGTTCAGTAATGTCTGTATTTATATGTCTTGTTAAAACTTCACGCATTATTGGTGATGCATTTCGATAATCATCACTTCCAATATGCCTTTTAGCAAAATTTTCAAATTTTTTTAATGCTTTAACTTTTTTAAGAGCTTTTAAAATCCTTGTTTTAAAACTCAATTTCGAAATTTCCTTTTTAAATGGACTTGCTAATACTATTAATTTGTTAACATCATAAATGCTAGCATAAAGAAGCGCAAGTTTGCCACCAAAAGAATGACCTACTATAACTGGATTTTTTATATTATGCTTTTCAAAAAAAGTATTTAACAAAATAATATAATCATTTAATGACCATGCAGTTTTCGGTTCATCACTATCACCAAATCCAGGAAGATCAATAATCACAAGATTATATTTATTTCTAAAAGGATTAGCCAATGGTTCCATCATTTTGATATTTTGACCCCATCCATGAAGAAAAACTATAGATTGACCATCTTGATTACCATAAATTTTATATGATATTTTTAAATCCTCAATTATATCCACCATGAACTCACCATTTTCAAATGTATTATCCCTTTCTTTATTTGTAACAACAAGATTATATTTATTAGTGCTATAATTGTTGTAAAAATTTTATTAGACATAAATGATATGTGCTTAAACAAAAACAAAAAACAAGACTTCAATAATCGTATTAATTCTTTTCGCCTATTAAAAGTATACTATAATATCATTGAGATTTCAATAATATATCAAAATATGTTGATTCATATTGACCAAACAAATATTTAGTTTTGAAAGTTATAAAATTATATATTTTTCATAAACAAATTAAAAAGCACTTCTACTGAAGTGCTTAATTCTAAATAAAATAGAAATACTAATGCAATAATAACTATCTTATTACTTCCTTTTCAGTATTATCACTCATATCTGAACTAACGCCTAAACTTGCCATGTAATCTTGACCATCGTTGGTAGTCAAAGCAACACTGGTCATATTTTCTCTAACTTTTTCAATAGGTTGATTCGTTAATAAAGAATAAACATTAAGTGTAACTAGGTCACTAGATTGGGCAGGATAATTATCACGAACCCATTCAGAATATTTATCTGATAATTCTTCATTAGACCATTCTCTAGATTTACTCAATAAATCTTCATATTTTTGAGGATCATTTAATCTAATTATGCATTTCATTGCTTCCATTCTAGCTAACGAATCAGCAAAAACTAAATTCTCATTTTTTTGATCTGTTTCCATATTTTCACTACTTTGTTCTTCTTTTGGTTCTTCCGTCACTATATCAGTAACTGGTTCTTCAGAAACTGCAAAATCATTTTGCATTAGAGCTTGTAACTCTGCACTCATTTCTTCTGGTGTTTTTTCAATTTCTACTTTTACTTCTTCTTCTTTTGGTTCTTCCATCACCATATCAGTAACTGATTCTTCAGAAACTGCAAGATCATTTTGCATTAGAGTTTGTAACTCTGCACTCATTTCTTCTGGTGTATTTTCAATTTCTACTTTTACTTCTTCTTCTTTTGGTTCTTCAACCATCATATCAGTAATATCTTTAGCATCAAAATAATTTTTCAGTTCTTCAAATCGTTTTTTATCATTACTATATTCTGTAGAATTCATATAATTAACATCATAACTATTTCCTTCTAGTTTCAAACGCAAACTTTCATACTCAGAAGCCATCTCTTTTTCTTCGATATTCTTCAACTGATTAAGAATTTTTTCTTTCATTTTTGCATATATTGTCTTTCTAGTTCCCCAAATACGACTTCTTCTACGTCTAACATAATTTCCAATTTTATCAAATGTCAATATTGTGTATGGCTTAGTAGCGACCTTTTGACTTAGCACATGCGTTTTTTCATTAAGCTTTTCTAGTCTTCCATAATTGTATACCAAAAGATCGTTATTTTCTTCAGTACTATCAATGCTTTGTATCATTTCTACTAAATTATCGCGTTTTTCTTCATTTTTTTTCAACTTGTTTCTATAGTGTTCAGCAATATGAGTTTTAACAAAAGCACGCATTTTACTGATAAAACCAATTTTCAAATTAATTTTTCTAGAAGCAGCCTCTTGTTTAAACACTGTTCCTAATTCGCTAACATCTTTTGTAGTATATTTAGCCATTATTTATCACTCCTCAGTTTCTTTGATAATATCACGCATCACATCTTTAATTTTGCCCCATTCATCTTCATCATCTACAGCACCCAATGTGGTAACACCATCTTCTTTTTTAAGAACTTCAGATGTATGCACCACCACTAAATCATCCGACATCACACCATTTTCATCGACTACAGCTTCATTAAATGTATATATTAAATATTCTTTACCATTTTCTTCTAATTTAAAATACAATAAAACTTCAGCTTCTTTTTCCATTCCATCAACATCAATAATTCTAATTGTTGTATTGTTTTCTTGCGACATAATTTACCCCTCCTTCTGTACTATTTGAATTATAACATATGTATTAAAAAAAAACAAATGTTTTCAACATTTTATTTCAATTTTCTTCTTAGAAAATTTATAATTGCAAGAAATAAATTACTTTAAATTTTAACTTTTGTTCTTAAAAAACTATAATTTAAGCTTGCGCCAAAACTATATGGCAAGAAATAGCAAGAAATACATCAAAAAAATTATTGCAACAAAAAAACACAATTAAAATTGTGTTTTTATAATTCCATAATATATAACAATATCTAACTATTCTTATGCAAAACTAAATGTTGCATTCTGTACAACTATCTAAAGCTTCTAAAACTTCTTTCATGTAGACAGATAAATTATTTTTTAAACTACTAATCTCTTCCTCTGTCCAATAATCACTAGGATCAGTAAAACCATTTGTGTCCTTTGAAGTTTCATAATCATTTCCTATAACTTCACCTTCAATATGAAAAGAAACATTAGGGACATACACACGTAGTCTACCTTCCTCATCATATTGCAAATTTTCACCTAATAGTTCAACGATTCTTTGATAATTTTCAGTGTTGTTATTTCTATCTTCATAAATATTGTAATAATAAATACGTGTTATTCCAATTTCTTTAGCGACCTCATTTAAATACTTAACATAATAATTGCACCAAGGGCACTCAGGAAAACCCAAATATACAACGCCAGTTCCGTTTTCCATAATATCAATGATCTCTTCAATATCACGATACACAAAGACATTGTCTTCTGAAACTTCACTATATTCCTCTTTAAATCGAAGAGCATCTGTTTTCTCTTCTTCCTTTGCACTCTTGTTATTTTCAATTAATGCCAAAGAAACAACACCAAGCACCAATAATATTACTAATGCAATTGTTAAATTCTTTTTGTTCATACAACATCCTCCTATAATGAATAGTGTAAATCAATATGCATTTTTTCTCAAGTGTTTTGCCGGAATTACAATAATTCAATAATAAATTACATAAAATCCATAACTAATTTACAATATGTTAATTTCTAATAACTGATACATTCTAATTCGTGATCATCAATTACACCAATTGCTTGTAAATATGAATATATAATCGTAGATCCTACAAATTTCATACCTCGTTTTTTTAAATCTTTCGATACCAAATCTGACAACTCTGATCTACTTTTAAAACAATTATCTTTATTTTTAATAACTTGTCCATTTGTAAAATGCCAAATATAGTTTGAAAAACTACCAAATTCAGATTGAATATTTATAAAAACTTTGGCATTATTAATGCTAGCCTTGATTTTTAATTTATTACGAATAATATCTTTGTTATTACACAGTTTTTCTACTTTCTCATCACTGTAACAACTGATTTTGTTGTAATCAAAATTATCAAATGCCAACCTAAAATATTCTCTTTTATTTAAAATACATTCCCATGATAATCCTGCTTGAAAAGATTCCAACAAAAGAAATTCAAATAAGTAACTATCGTCATAATGAGGTCTACCCCATTCTAAATCGTGGTATTTAATATATAATGGATTATCCATATTAACCCAACTGCATCTACACATAGAACCACCAAATATAGTATATCATAAATAAACAAGAAAAATATATTTTCTATAATACTAATCCTTATTACTAATAATTGAATATAACTCGCCGATAAATTTACTTCTCAATTTCGGATTACGATTAACCAATAAATAAACATTATTTTTAGTTCTAGTCAAAGCAACATAAAATAATCTTCTCTCTTCAGGAAAATCTATATTTTCAATCGGTGCGGCTGCTTTTAAAACGTTAACAATCCAAAAATCACTTTGATATTCTAACGGGAATTTATTAGATAGACCAATCAAAATAACTTCATCAGCTGTTAACCCCTTTGATTTATGTATGGTCATAAGATCGATATCAATATCTTCATATCCAACAATCTGCATCTTTGTTCCTACTGAATCTAATAATTGTGGATCGTTATAACATTGATTTATTATATTATTCGTTCGCCCCAAAATTAAAATATTATGTTCCGGTCTTTCGGAATGAATCTTCAATATTAGTTTTTTTAATACTTCATATTCTTCATTATCATCAAAAGGAATAAATTTAATAGGGTTTTTAACACTTATGTTGGATACTAAATTTTTTTTGATCTGACTATCATTTCGCATTATAAATTTACCACAATAATCAATTAATTGTTGACTATTTCGATACGTACTAGTTATTTTTAAAAGTTGAGAATTAGGAAAATATTTTTGAAAATTATATATATACTCAACTTTTGAACCAGCAAAGGCAAAGATTGATTGCCAATCATCACCAACCGCAACTATTTTAGCGCCACATATATCACATATTTTTTTGGTAAAAAAATATCTTTCACTGGAAATATCTTGATATTCATCAACAATTAAATATTTAATATCATCAGTTTCAGAAGTACTTAAAGTTTGTATATATTTATTTGCATAATAAATCATATCATTAAAATCAAAACCATAGTCTTCTTTTCCAAATAGATAGTTTTGATAATACAAATAAAATTCATTAATATAATTGAATTGTTTAACTAGTCTTTCTTGATTAGATATATTGGTATTGTCAATAAAATTCATAATTTTTTCTTTATACAAATTCCTATTATCAAGAGATTTTATATGTGAAATAATATCGTATAATAAATTTTTGAATTTAAATAATTCAGCACATGGTCTTTGATTTAAAATAGAATTATATATTTCTACAGAAGATTTAGGACTGAATACAAATCCCAAATCAATTAAATGTTGTTTCAAATCGAAAAGAAGATTTTCATTATAATCATAATCGATTTTGATAAACTTTGTATGGTGCTTTTTATGATAGTCTTCTTTAATTTTTTTTATTTTTTCATATCTATGCATTTCATCTTTATCGTAACTAGATAATCCAAAGTATTCTAAATAAATATCTTCACCACCCAAATTTAAAGTGAAATCTGGTTTATAAGTCTTATTATCAGAAACCATATTAGGAAATATTTTTTCATATTCATAATCTATGCCATTACAAAATAGAAAGTTAGCAATCAATGCCTCACCTTTTGATTTAACTAATTCCCCTTTAATCGTGTAAATATATTCTTTATTAAGACTTGCTTCAATCATGGAATTGAGTACACTATCTAAATCACTAATTTCTGATATTTTATGTTTTTTATATGCTTCAAAATAATCGTTAAAAGTATTATATTTGTGATAATTTTCTAAAAAAAAGTTTCCAAAAATCCATTTGCTTTCTTTACTATTATTAAATAATTCAATTATTTCTTTAACTTTAACTTTATCATTAAAAATTTTATTTTCAAAATATTCCAAAAATATTTTATTTTTAATATTTTCATCTACAACATAACATTTATGATCTTTAAAAATAGATCTAGTATATTTAAAACCTAAAGAGTGAAATGTAGTGACATTGGCACTTATACCAAAATCGACATTAATTCTTTTCTCTAATTCTTCAGTTGCTTTTTTAGTATAACTCATTACAACTATTTGCGAAGGGTTAACGTTCTTAATGTCAACTAAGTACTTTACTTTTGAAGCCATAGTTGTAGTTTTGCCTGTACCAGCACCAGCTAGAATTAAAGCACAATCTTCATCAGATAAAATGGCTTTAATTTGTTCTTTATCTAACTTAATATTATTATCTATTTCTTTATACATATTAGCAAAGTAATCTTTATATAGTACATATTGTTCTTCTAAAATCTTTTCATTATAGTTATCTAGATTAAAATTAGCGGGTATAATATCTTTGGCATTTTTAACTATATTTGAATATAAATTTTTAGAAATATATTCGTGACTATTTAATTTATTCAAAAACTTACTTCTCACTACTATCACCTATTTTAAGTATATCATATTTATAAAAAAATGAAAAAAGAATATTTCTATTCTTTTATTCATCTTTAAACATTTTCACAATAATTGGTTTTAACAATTCAATTACAACAAAAGATATAATATTGACAAAAATTACATAAATAAGTTGATTAAAGGTTATGGTTGTAAGACCAAATAGGCGACCAATAGGTGTAAAGAAAACAAGTAATTGTACACCAAATAATAACAATATACCACCATTTAAATATTTGTTGCTGAATAAACCTCTTTTGTGAATTTGTTCTTTTAAAGAGCGACAATTATAGGCAAAAACAAACTCATTAATAACAACACTAAATAAAGCAAGTGTTTGGGCAATTCCTTCACCTAAGTCTAAATAATGATAATAAACATACAAACTTATCAGTGTTTCTAAAATAACAGATATAATTAAGAAAGCTCCAAAAAAAGGTGTGAAAATTGGCTTATTTAAACCATTAGGCTTCCTTTTCATAATATTTTTAGATGCGCCTTCAAAAGCCAATGTTATAGATGGCAATGTATCAGCAACCAAATCAATATATAAAACATGAATAGCGGTAATAATAGTATTACCAGTAAGCATTCCAAAAAGAATAATGGCTATTTCAGTAAAATTACTTGATAAGTTATACAAAATATTTGTAATAACATTGTCATATATTCTTCTACCTTCTGATATGGCTACTTCAATTGTACTAAAGCTATCATCTAAAAGAATAATATCTGCTGTATCTTTAGCAACGTCAGTGCCACTTTCTCCCATGCCAATACCGACATTGGCAAGTTTAATGGCTGGAGCATCATTAACACCATCCCCAGTCATCGCAACAACTTTACCGGTCTTTTGAATAGCTTTTACTATTTCCAACTTATCTTCAGGACTAACACGAGCAAAAACGGAGTATTTATTGATATATTTTATTAACTCTTTACTATTAAGCCCCTTTAATTCAGAAGCATTAATGCATTCTTCATCACTTTTAGCAATACCTACTTCACAGGCAATAGAAGAAGCGGTTTTAAGATTATCACCTGTTAACATAATAGGTCTAATATTAGCACTTATACATGTATTAATTGCTTCTTTAATATTGTCACGAACAGGATCTTTTAAACCCATTAAACCCACAAACACTAAATTTTTTTCTTCAGTGTTATAGTCTTCTTTATCAACAATTTTTTTCTTGACATCTTTATAAGCAAAACTTAATACTTTTAAACCTTGACTAGATAATTTTTCTTCTATTTCTAAATATTTTTCTTTTATTTGCTTATCTATTTTGACTTCCTTACCTTCTAGCAAAACATATGAACTAAGGTTTAAAATAGTTTCTAAACTACCTTTAGTGTAAATCATGTCTTTTCCATTAATATCATAAACAACGCTCATCATTTTACGATTAGAATCAAAAGGAATTTCCATAATTTTTTGATTATTAAAATTTTTAATATTATTGTCTTTTAAATAATTTTTCAAAGCCACATCAACAGAATCACCAGTATAAGTATTTTTTTCACTTAAAACGGCGCTATTGCAGTAATCGATGATGTTAATAAAGTTTTTATCCAATTCCTTTGATGTAATTTCTTTTAAATTGCTATAGACCTTAATTACTTCCATTTTGTTTTCAGTTAGAGTTCCCGTTTTATCAGTACATATTGCCTCTGTTGCACCTAATGTTTCAATAGCCGCTAAATTTCTTACAATTGATTTTTTCTTAGCCATTTCACTTACACCAATAGAAAGCGTTGCGGTTATAGCTATTGGTAAGCATTCAGGAACACTTGCAACTATCATTGAAATACATAACATTGCTATAGTTAGTAAGTCATAATTATTAACTAAACTATAAATTAAAACAAATGTAATTAAAACAGAAGCAACAACCATAATAAAATTACTTACTCTTTTAACTTTCATTTGCAGTGGTGTTGTAGGATCTTTACTATCTTCCATAACAGAAGCTATCTTTCCTAACTCAGTGTTCATACCAGTTGCAACAACAATTGCTTCAATCTTACCTGTAACTAAAATTGTTCCAGAATACACCATGTTAGTACGATTAGAAATTAGCACATCTTCTTTAATCGTATCTTGATTTTTACTAACACTTTCACTTTCGCCAGTTAAAATAGATTCGTCTACTTTAGCAAAATAACTTTCAACAATACGAGCATCCGCTGGTATTTTATCGCCTGCTTCCAAAATGATATAATCCCCAACTACTAAATTTTTGGCATTTATTTGTTTATACTTCTTATTTCTTTTAACTGTAACATAATTAGCTGAATATTTCTTTAATTTACCGATTGCATCTTCGGCTTTAGATTCTTGTAAAAAACCCATAAAGCAATTTACTAATGTTGTTCCTAAAATAACAATAGGTTCTAGAAAATCACTTTTATTTAACATCGCATATATCAATGATAAAAATCCTACAATCAGTAGTAAGATAATCATTCCATTTTTAAATTGATCAAGAAAAATATCTAACTTAGTTTTCTTATCTTTTTCAATCAATTCGTTCTTACCATTAGTCTTTAATAGCGTTTTCGCTTTTTTAATACTAATTCCATCTTTAGAACTACCTAATTCTTCATATATATCTGCAACATTTTTTTTATATGCATCTATCATGTTATCACCTATTTTTAATTATAACACAACAAAAAAGAATAATAAATGATTATTATCCTTTTTTATAATTGCATTATATAGATAATTATCAAAATCATTATAATATGCGCTACACATAGATAGCAAAAGCAACACAGAAAATGAATTAATGATATAGAATGTAAAAACAAGATTAGTTTTGTTAAAATAACCAATATCTAAATGAATATTCAGCTATTTCCTTCATTATATTGAACATCTCATCGGCAGTCCAAGGTTCTTCTCTAAAAAACATTGAAACTGGTGAAAATCCCCCATGTTCTCTATCATTATCTCTTTTGTTAACATATATCTTATTTATATTGTAAAATTCATTTAAACACCAAATTTTTGAAAGAACTGTTAACTCTCCTTCAGCAAAATCACAGCCATGGCCAAAACAAACAAACGGAGTAATATTTTCATAATGCATATAAGCTTTAATAGCAGTTAAATTTTTACCTAATCTTTCTATTGCATTGCCAGTAGCCTGTTTTTCTTTTCCTTCTTTAACTCTTTCTTTGTTTGTTCCTTGATGTTTAACTTCGGCTATTACTAGCGGATATTTTATTTCATCTACTTCATCAACTAAGTAAATTACCCCACCATCTGGAAAAATGGCTCTACTATCATCATAAGCATAGAACTCACTTCGAATACCGCTCTTTTTTATAAAATTTATCATATCACATATTTTTATCGATTTTTTAAATTCTAAATGATAGTTATTGTATTTATTATCCATGTCAAATCGAACATGAAGATAATCAATTACTTTAGATGCTGCAACATATATATTTTTATCATCTTTTTTAGAATGCATATTTTTAGGTTTATGTTGTTCGTGTCTATGTCTCAATAACTCGTGCTGACTCATGTTATTTTACCTCCTTATACTTATTAACTTCTACTAAATATAGAAACTCTTTTACATGAATATTTCTATTGTTTAAATTTCTAGACCCTCTAAAAGTATTATAACGTCTTTCAAAAAGCATAACTTTACCGATTTTAGAAAGCATTTCTACCATTTCTTTCTTTTTTATAAAACCATCTGAATTAAATGAAATCAATAGATATCTAGCTTTAGCATTATTACATAATTCTTCAAAAACCTTCAAAGCTTCTTTTGATTTATTAAACTCAGATCTATTCCAATCTTTGGGAATACCAGAAACCTGACTAACATTTGTAGGCTTTTCATATTGATTTATTAAATTTAACATAAAATAATTGGAACCATAGGGATGCTGATTATACGGGGGATCCATATACATCAAATCGACGATTTCCAATTCTTTTACCAATTTATTAGCATCCTCTTTGTAAATCTTTACTTCACATTCATAATTGCTAAATACCGGCAAATTAAGTTCAATATCTTTTTTTATTCTTGATAAAGAGTTTTTATCATTTCCTCCAAATTGTCCTACTCCAGTTTTACTATTTTTATAGAAGCCTTTAAAGACACCAGAAGTATTATTTTTTATGGAAGCTTCAGCTAATAATGGTGCTATATAATAACACTGCAAGTCCTTTGGTACATCATTTATCAACTGTCTAACGGTATCAATATATTTTGCATTTCTAGTTGTGTAAAAACATCTCTCTCCTTTTTTAATATTATTTATATCCCTAGGAGCATACATTTCAGAAATAAAACCATTTTTTAATTCTACATTAGTACTCTCTTTTATATAATTAAACCAAGATATCAATTCGTCCATATTTACTTCAGATTTATTAGCTAAATAACATTTATTTAAAATATAAGCGTATTCTTCTAAATCATTTGAAATTAATTTAGAGGCATGCTGCTTCATATATCTAGATACAATACCAGAACCTGAAAATAAATCAACAATTTCCAATTTATCTTTATGCAAGTTTTTTTTAACTATATTTACTGCTTCTCCAATAAAACTTAATAATGATCTTTTATTTCCTATATATGTAATAATTTGTGTTGTTAAATAATCTTTATTTTCAAATACAATATTTTTTGACTTTCTCATATTGTTACTCCTTGTATAATAATCGTAAGTAGATAAAAAATATTATATAACTAAACTGTTATTAATATCAATTGATTATTATCTTTCTTCTATTTTCATTATATCACATAATTTTTTTTTGTAACAGAATATTTATTATTATATTATGAAAATATACAACATAAATATTAATTAAATTAGTGAAATATTAGAAGATTAATTTCAATTTTGACGAGATTATTTCTCATTCCACCTCAATAAGCTCATATTCACGATTACCAACACCTAAATCATAAGCACATTTAATTGTATAAACACCATTTCTTGATTCAATTCTTTCAATCAAATGATCTTTGCCAGGGTCATTAGAATTATACACTAAATCAATACATGCTTGATCGATAGCAACAGGATCTGTACTAGCTAGAATGCCAATATCTTGCATGCATGGATCTTCAGCAACCGCACAACAATCACAATCTACCGACATATTACACATAATATTAATGTAAAGAATATTGTCTTTAAATAAATTGACAACGCTTTTAGCAGCATCAGCCATTGATGCTAAAAATTTATCATGATCAGCTGTCCAAATCTTTTCTGGTTCTCCTGCTCCATGAATATATGCTTTACCATATGATGATGCACAACCAATCGACAATTGCTTTAACGCACCACCATAACCACCCATAGGATGTCCTTTAAAATGTGATAGAACTAACATCGAATCATAATTCTTAATATTCTTACCCAAATAATTTTTCTTGATTATTTTTCCTTCTTCAATATCTAATTCTAAATCTGGCCCTTCACTATCCATAATATCGACATCAAAATATTTAGTCCAGCCATGTCTATTAATTAGTTTTTTATGTTTTTCAGTTGTATTGCGTTCCCCATCATAAGCAGTGTTACACTCTACTACTGTTCCATGTACTCTGGCGATTATTTTTTTCATAAATTCTGGTCTTAAATAGTTTTGATTACCTTCTTCGCCTGAGTGAACTTTAACTGCAACTCTACCTTTTAATTCCTTATTTAATGTTTCATAAATCTTAACCACATTGTCTTCTGTTATTTCTTTGATAAAATATACTTTTGCTTTTTCCATATTTTCCTCCTATATTTATTATACACTAAAAAAGATAGATTTCTCTATCTTTAATATTATTAAGACAAATTACTTATCAAGGCATCATATTGATTTGCTAGAGCATCAGTAGCAAAACTAATATTCTCACCTTCTATGTTCCAATTACCTTTATTAGCAATCAGAAAATCAATAACATGTTCGGTATTATTTAATAATTCGATAATTTCATTTACTGATGAAACCATTAGATCATCTTCCGTTAGAGCATTATCTATATCTCCAACATATTCA
>CALVXF010000061.1 GCA_944368875.1 uncultured Bacilli bacterium | reverse complement strand
TTTTTACTATTGATAAGGAATGAAAATAATACTTTCCCCTTATATAAAAAATAAACTATTAAAGAACTGTTAATCGCTTATCGATTAGGTACAATATCGTTATAGCATATTTTGTTAAAATATTATTCTAATATTGTTAATCACAACATAAATCACTCCAATCGTGGTTTATTTTTTATTATCAAAATATGCCATAACTTACTATACATTATAGCATATTTTCTTCTAAATGTCAAAAAAAGTCAGGAGTTAATCCCGACTATTTTTCATTTATTACTAGTTTATCATCTTTTACATCTACTAAGATGGTTTCACCAAATTTTACTTCATCACGAATTATTTTATCAGCAAGTAATGTTTCAATGTTGTGAGTTACATATCTTTTAATTGGTCTTGCACCATATGCTTCTTCGTAAGAATGATCAATAATATAATCTTTGGCTTTCTTAGTAAGTTCTAGATGTAAGTTGATATTTTTAAGTCTTGATTCTGTTTCGTGAATAATTTTATCAAGAATATTATAAACGACTTCTTTACCTAATGATTTAAAGATTACAATTTCATCAATACGGTTGATAAACTCTGGTCTAAATGTTCTTTTTAGAGCATCCATGACTTTGGTTTCACTATTCTCTTCATTATCTAAAATATATTCACTACCTAAGTTTGAAGTCATGATAATAATAGTGTTTTTGAAATCAACTAATTTACCGGTACTGTCAGTAATTCGACCATCATCAAGAATTTGTAATAAAATATTAAAGATATCTGGATGAGCTTTTTCGATTTCATCAAATAAGACAATACTATATGGATTACGTCTTACCGCTTCTGTAAGTTCGCCACCTTCATCATAACCAACATATCCTGGAGGAGCTCCTAAAAGTCTAGAAACATTAAATGCTTCCATATACTCAGAACAGTCAATTCGAACCATATGACGTTCATCATCAAATAATTCGTATGCTAAAGCTTTCGCAAGTTCGGTTTTACCAACACCAGTTGGTCCCATAAAGATAAAGGAACCGATTGGTCTATTTGGATCTTTGATACCACTTCTTGCTCTGATGATGGCATCACTGACTACTTTTACAGCTTCATCTTGACCAATAACACGTTTCTTTAAGTTTGCTTCTAGATTTAATAATTTTTCTTTTTCACCACTTACTAATTTTTGAACAGGAATATTAGTCCATTTGGCAACAATTCTTGCAATATCTTCCTCTGTTACGGTATCACTTAACATTTGGCCATCAATTTTACTTCTTAGAGTTTCAAGCTCTTGTTCAAGTTTTGGAATCTCACCATGACGAAGTCTTGCAGCCGTTTCTAGATCATAGTTATTTTCAGCTTTATCAAGTTCAAATCTTGCATGATCTAGTTCTTCTTTTTTCTTGTTGATATTGTCGTTTAAATTCTTTTCTTCTTCCCATTTTGAACGCATTTTCGTTTCTTCTTCTTTTAGACTTGCAATCTCATTATCTAGTTCTTCACGACGCTTGCGAGATAACTCATCTTTTTCTTTTTTGATTGCTTCTCGCTCAATTTCTAGACTCATAATCTTACGAGTTAGAGTATCTAGTTCTACCGGAACGGATGCCATTTGCATTTTTATAGTTGCACAAGCTTCATCGACTAAGTCGATTGCTTTATCTGGTAGGAAACGGTCCGTTATATATCGGTCACTTAGAGTTGCCGCACTAATTAGAGCACTATCTTTAATATTAACACTGTGGAATAATTCAAATTTTTCTTTTAGACCACGTAATATTGTAATAGTATCTTCTACATTTGGCTCTTTTACCATTATTTTTTGAAGACGTCTTTCTAGAGCACCGTCTTTTTCATTATATTTTCGATATTCATTTAAAGTTGTGGCACCAATTAGTCTTATTTCTCCACGAGCTAACATTGGTTTTAACATGTTGCCAGCATCCATCGCACCTTCAGCACCAGCACCAACAATCATATGAATTTCATCTATGAATAATATAATATCTCCATTAGAATCACTGATTTCTTTTAGAACTTTTTTTAGACGTTCCTCAAATTCACCACGATATTTGGCACCTGCGATTAATGCACCTAAATCTAGTGACCAGATTCTTTTGCCTTTTAAGGTACTTGGTACATCTCCTTTGGTAATACGAATAGCTAGTCCTTCTACGATTGCTGTTTTACCAACACCAGGTTCACCAATTAAAACTGGGTTATTTTTGGTTTTTCTTGATAAAATACGAATAATACTACGTATTTCCTCATCTCTACCTATTACAGGATCAACTTTGTTTTGTTTTACTGCCTCGGTAATATCACGTCCATAACTCTCTAAAACATTTTCATTTTCTTCCCCCATATTAGGATACATATTAACACCTTCTTTCTATTTACAGATGTCATTATAGCATAAAAATTAGCACTTGTCAATATAGAGTGCTAATTTATTTTATTTTATATTTTTAGGATATAGTTTCATATTTATGATATTCTTTTATTATATTATCGGTGATTATTTTATTGTTTTCTTTCCCTTCATCTGATAAATAC
>CALVXF010000060.1 GCA_944368875.1 uncultured Bacilli bacterium | reverse complement strand
GATGAAGCACTAACTAAAGTAACACCTTTGTCATCATCAATAATTTGCGCAAAAATATTTTTATTTGATCTAAACACATTTAAACGTGGTGCTTCACTAGTTCCAACTACTTTAGCTCTAACACGTGCATGTCTAGCTTTACGTACTTCATTACGTGATACTTTATTTATCATAGTAAAACGCTCCTTTACTTATTTTACTTACGCTGCTTTCTTTCCTTCTTTACGACGAACAACTTCATCAGAGTATCTAATTCCTTTACCTTTGTATGGTTCAGGTTGTCTAATTTTACGAACATTAGCAGCAAATTCGCCAACTAAACATTTATCAATACCCTTAATTACTAATTCTGTATTACTTGGTGATTCCAAAGTTATACCACTTGGTACTTTAACATTCACAGGATGTGAATAACCAGCTGTTACAACTAATTCATTACCTTTAAGTTGAAAACGATATCCAACCCCTACAGCTTCTAATTTCTTTTCGAACCCTTCTGTAACACCAACAATCATATTTTTAATATTGGCATTAACAGTACCATGAAAGTTTTTATAATTATCATTAGTACGTGTAATAACTAATTCATTATCTTTAACTTCCACCTTAATGTTATCATGAATTTCAGTAGAAAGTTCTCCTTTAGGACCTTTTACTGTAACATTATTACCCATAACAGTAACTGTAACATTACTAGGAATCGAAAGTATTCTATTTCCAATACGACTCATATAAAATCCTCCTATCTTTCTACCAAATATACGCTAATACTTCACCACCAAGATTATTTAAACGAGCATTCTTATCAGTCATAACACCTTTAGATGTTGATATGATAGCAATACCTAATCCATTTAATACTCTTGGTACTTCATCGGCTTTAGCATATACACGTAACCCAGGTTTTGAAATTTTCTTTAAACCTGTGATAACACGTTCTTTCTTTTCACCATATTTTAAAGTTAATACGATAATATCTTGAACGTCTTGTTTTTTGATTTTGTAATCAGCAATAAACCCTTCTTCTTTTAAGATTCTTGCGATTTCGTTTTTTAACTTTGAAGCGGGTACTTCAACTTCTTTATATCGCATTTGATTAGCATTACGAATTCTTGTAAGCATATCTGCGATTGGATCTGTTATCATTTAATCCCTCCTTCTTCCTACCAGCTTGATTTCTTAACGCCTGGTATTTGTCCTTTATAAGCTAATTCTCTAAAACAAATACGGCAAACACCATATTTTTTAAGTACTGCATGTGGACGTCCACATCTTGTACAACGTGTATATTTACGTACTTTAAATTTAGGTTTACGATTAGCTTTAATAATCATGCTTTTCTTAGCCATAATTTGCTCCCTTTATTAGAGTTATTTGTTAAAAGGCATACCGCAACCTTTTAATAAATCATACGCTTCATCATTTGTTTTTGCGGTTGTAACAAAAACAATATCCATTCCACGTACTTTAACAACATTATCATATTCAATTTCTGAGAATATTAATTGATCTGTTAAACCAATAGTATAATTTCCACGTCCATCAAATGAACGATTAGATACACCACGGAAGTCACGAACACGAGGCAATGTAATACTAATTAATTTATCTAAGAAGTTATACATCTTTTCCCCACGTAGTGTTACTTTACAACCAATTGGTTGTCCTTCACGAAGTTTAAAACCTGCAATTGCTTTTTTAGCTTTAGTTACAACTGGTTTTTGACCAGAAATTAATTCTAAATCAGCCATTGCGGCATCAATTAATTTACTATTACTAGAAGCATCACCAGCCCCAATATTAATAACGATTTTATCTAATTTTGGCACTTCCATAACACTTTTATAATTATATTTTTCTCTTAAACTTGGTACGATTTGTTTGTTATATTTTTCTTTTAGGCGGTTCATAATTACCCTCCTTCCAATTAATCAAGGTTAGTATTAGATTTTTTTGCAACTCTAATCTTCTTACCTTTTTTATCAACAGTATGTCCTATTCTGGTAGCTTTCTTAGCTTTAGGATCTAAAAGCATTACATTAGATGCATGAATTGAAGCTTCTCTTTCTTCAATACTTCCAGCTGTTTGACCGTTTGGTTTAACATGCTTTTTAACAACATTAATACCTTCAACGATAACTCTATTTTCAGCTTTAAGAACTTTTTTAATAGAACCTTCTTTTCCTTTGTCCTTACCAGCAATAATTACTACTTTATCTCCAGTTTTAAAGTTCATGTGTTTCCTCCTTTAAAAACTATAACACTTCTTTAGCAAGTGAAATAATCTTCATATACTTTTCACGTAATTCACGTGCAACGGGACCAAAAACACGAGTTCCAACTGGACTATTATCATCTTTAATAATAACACATGCGTTATCATCAAATTTGATATATGATCCATCTTCGCGTCTTAAGCCTTGTTTTGATCTAACGATAACAGCTTTAACAACTTTTCCTTTTTTCACTGTTCCGTTAGGAGTTGCTGTTTTAACAGTGCCAACAACTGTGTCACCGATATTACCAAATTTTACTTTACTTCCTCCTAAGACACGAATAACCATAAGTTCACGTGCTCCAGAGTTATCAGCAACTTTCAACATTGATTGTTGTTGTAACATAATCTTCCTCCTTATTACGAGTTTTCAGTTATAAAATAACTGCTTTTTCAACAATTTCTACTAAACGGAAATGTTTTGTTTTAGATAGTGGTCTAGTTTCCACAATTTTAACTGTATCGCCAACTTTAGCTTCATTTTTTGCATCATGGGCAGCATATTTTTTAGAATATTTAACTCTTTTTCCATATAAAGGATCGTTTTTGTAAGTTTCAACTAAAACAGTAATTGTTTTATCACAATTAGCACTTACAACTTTTCCAATTAATACTTGTTTTCTACTTTCCATATATTTGCCTCCTAGTTATTAGATAGTTCACGTTCACGTAAGATTGTCTTAGCGCGTGCAACTAACTTTCTAAGTTCTTTAATTCTAGCTGGTTTTTCCAAACTACCAGTAGCTTGGCTGAAACGTAAGTTAAATAATTCTTCTTTGCATTCATCAATTTTCTTTAGTAGTTCGGCATCAGTTAATTTTCTAAGTTCATTATTTTTCATTAGCTTCACCACTTTCTTTCTTTACAAATTTACATTTGATAGGTAGTTTATGACTAGCTAAACGTAATGCTTCACGAGCTGTTGCTTCATCAACTTGATCTACTTCAAACATAATTTTATTTTTCTTAACAACTGCAACCCATTTATCTGGTTCCCCTTTACCTTTACCCATACGTGTTTCAAGAGGAATTGATGTAGTGGCAGTGTGTGGGAAAATATTGATCCATACCTTACCACCACGTTTCATATAACGTGTCATAGCTACACGAGCCGCTTCGATTTGTTGTTGTGTAATCCAAGCTCCTTCCATAGCCATCAAACCATAACTACCAAAGTGTAGTTCAGTATTTCCACGACTAACACCTTCGTATCTTAATTTATGGTTTTTACGATATTTAGTTCTTTTTGGAATGACTGCCATCTAGATTACCTCCCTTACTTTTTTTGCCAGGAAGGATTTCTCCTTTATAAATCCATACTTTAACACCAATCTTACCATAAGTAGTATCAGCTTCTTTATGA
>CALVXF010000059.1 GCA_944368875.1 uncultured Bacilli bacterium | reverse complement strand
TTTGGAAGTGATACAACTTTCTCAACAAGTAGTACCATTTACACAGGAGCTTTAACAGACTTCAAAAACACATTAGATAGTAATTATTATGATAGTACCAATCGTAATTTCAATATGACAATGTATGGAGATGGAGATAATTATGCAAACGCTACTACAATGTTTAATGGAAATATAGGACTACCAAGTGTAGGCGAGATGTTTAGTGGGAACGATATAGATATGGAAGGGATAAAAACATTTGTCGATGCAACCAAAATAGAAAATCCAACATTAGATAAATATTATTGGCTAATGAATGCCAATAATGCGTCTGACGTCCGTTACGTGATCTACGACGGCTACCTGGACAACCTTAGGCCGTCGCTTGAGCGCGGGCCGTGCGGGGTGCGTGCCACATGGTATATCTCTGATATCACCATTACCGGAGGTAATGGTACTCCTGCTAATCCATATACGTTGAAATAGAGTAAATAACAGAAGAAAAAATCTTCTGTTTTTTGTTATGAATTATGGTATAATTAAGTGATGGAGGTAATGTTATGAGTTTAAAAGCTGGTATTGTGGGATTACCTAATGTTGGTAAAAGTACTTTGTTTAATGCGATTACAAAGAAAAACATTTTGGCAGCAAATTATCCTTTTGCGACGATTGATCCTAATGTAGGTGTTGTAACAGTTCCTGATAAACGTTTGGAGTTTTTGAATAATCTTTATATGCCTGAATCTTTAGTTCCAACGACATATGAATTTACAGATATTGCTGGTTTAGTTAAGGGAGCAAGTCAAGGTGAAGGATTAGGAAATAAGTTTTTAAGTTATATTAGAGAAGTTGATGCGATTGTAGAAGTAGTTCGTTGTTTTGAAAATAAAGAGATTATTCATGTTGAAAATAGTGTTGATCCTATTAGAGATATTGAAATTATTAATTTAGAATTAATTATTGCTGATTTAGAAATTGCGTCAACGCGTTTAAGTAAGGTTTTGAAAAAAGCCCAAAGTACAAAAGATAAAGATAGTTTAAAAGAAGTAGAAGTATTGACAAAAATAAAGGAAAGTTTAGAGAAAAATATTCCTGTTAGAAGAATTGAACTTGATAGTGATGAATTAGATGTTATTAAGTCTTTTCATTTTCTTACTTCAAAGCCAATTATTTATATGGCAAATATAAGTGAAGAAGATTTATTAAATGATGGTAATGTCTATGTTTCTAAAGTTCGTGATTATGCTAAGATGGAAAATGCTAAAGTTATTCCTGTGTGTGCTAAAATGGAAAGTGAATTGGCTGAATTAACGGAAGATGAAAAAATTGTTTTTTTGAATGATTTGGGTATTGCTGAATCAGGGTTAGATCGTTTAATTAAAGCTACTTATGATCTATTAGGTTTAGCTACTTATTTTACTGCAGGTAGTGATGAGTGTCGTGCTTGGACTTTTAAAAAAGGAATGAAGGCTCCTGCTTGTGCGGGAATTATTCATAGTGATTTTGAACGTGGTTTTATTCGTGCTGAAATTATGAGTTATACTGATTTAGAAAAACTTGGTAGTGAAAAAAGTGTCAGGGAAGCTGGAAAGATGCGTTTAGAGGGTAAAGAATATGTTATGCAAGATGGGGATATCTGTCATTTTAGGTTTAATATTTAGTGCTTTAATGAATACAAATTATTATGACAAGGAGTTTTAAGATTTTACGGTTTAATTACTTATTATTGAAATAGAGATTTTTTGAATTTAGACTTTACTTTGAGTTTTATCTTTGTTATAATCTATAGCGAGTATTAATTGCTCCTTGCTTCAAGTGAAGCCAGAAGACCATAAGGAGGTGTGAGTATGAGACAATACGAAATCATGTTTATTGTAAAACCAACATTAAGTGAAGAAGAAGTAAAAAAGGTTGTTACTAATTTTAGTGACATTATTACTAATAATGGTGGTAAAGTATTAGAAACTAAAGACATGGGTCAAAGAGAATTAGCTTATGAAATTAAAAAATTCAAAAGTGGTTTTTACTATATTTTTGAAGTTGAAACTGATAATGATAAAGCTATTAAAGAATTTGATCGTCTTGCTTTAATAAGTAATGATATTGTTCGTCATTTGATTACAAAAGTTGAAAAATAAGAAAGAGGTAGTAAGATGAATAGAGTATGTTTAGTTGGTAGACTTACTGCCAAACCAGAATTACGTTATACAAATTCTAATTTGCCAGTTACACGCTTTTCTTTGGCTGTTAATCGCACATTTAGTAATAATAATGGTCAAAGAGAAACGGATTTTATTAATATTGTAGTATGGCGAAAACAAGCAGAAAATGTATGTAACTTTCTTGATAAAGGAAGTTTAGTTTCGGTTGAAGGAAGAATACAAACAGGAAGTTATGATGGCCAAGATGGTCAAAAGAGATATACTTTTGAAGTTGTAGCTGATTCAGTACAATTTTTAGAATCTAGAAGTCAAAGCCAAGCCCGTATGAATAATAGTAATAATAATAATACGGATACACCTTATGACTATCAAGAAAATAATGTTAATGTGGACAATGATCCATTTGCCGATTTTGGTGATAGTGTATCTATCGATGATAACTTCTTAGATTAAAAGGAGGATAAGATGGCAGAATTTTATAGAAAAAAGAAAAAGATTTGTCAAATGTGTGCTGGAAAAGATGTTAAATATAGTGATCCAGAAATTATTAAAAAATATGTAAGTGCAGATAAAGGTAAAATTTTACCAAGAAGAATTACTGGAGCATGTGCTAAACATCAAAGACACATTGCGAACGAAGTTAAAAAAGCTCGTTTTATGGCAATCTTACCATTTGTTAAATAACAAATTAAAACTACACGATTGTGTAGTTTTTTTATTCTTCTTTGGAAGGTATGAATATATCTTTGATAACGTTTAAAACAATTTCGGTATCTTCTGTTTTTTCAAAATCAGGATATAAATCTTTGAATTCATTTTCTATTTTATCTGCAATATCAAATAATTGGGCATAGACCATGTATTCTTGCCATAAATGGATTTCTTTGATGTCTTTGTCGGAAAAGTTTGAAAAATCATTTATAAAGTTTCTAAGTCCTCTTAAACGAGATGTCTTGTTGATCATTTCATCACTATAAGTTAAAGTTAAAAAGTTATGTTCATCTAATTTATAATCTATTAGTTTTTGATCAATTAATGATTGTTTGGCACAAGC
>CALVXF010000058.1 GCA_944368875.1 uncultured Bacilli bacterium | reverse complement strand
AAAGAGATGATCAAAAAGTTCTTTTAACTATTTACTTTAGAGATACACATTTCATGCTTATTAGATTACTTGATAAAAAAACAATTGCTTGTGTTAATAAAGAATTCGAAAATCTTAAAGATATTTTAGGTATTAAATTATATGCTAAAATTTTTAGAATTGGTCTTACCGATAATGGTTCTGAATTTTTTGATCCTTACCAAATTGAAAAAGATTATGATACTGGTAAAAAGGTTGCTAATTTATTTTATTGTAATCCAAATAGACCTGACCAAAAAGGAGGAATAGAAAAGAATCACGAGTATATTAGACTACTTTATCCTAAAGGTACATCTTTTAATAATTTAACCCAAGAAGATGTTAGATCTTTAGAAAATGTTATCAATAATATTCCTCGTGATTCCTTACATGGCTTATCACCGTATCAAGCAACTAAAGATAAGTATCCTTTATTCATTAGCAAATTATCGTATATCTCTTATATTTATCATGATGATATTGACTTATCTTTAAGAAAGGATACTAGTAAATAATGAAAAACTATTCTGATATTAAAGATACCATTCTTTACTCTGATCCATTAGTTGGAGATATATCTTTAAATGATATTCTTAATTTCATGGAAGTTTGTGTTGAAGAAACTAAAGTATTTGAAAATACCGTTTCAAATATTCTACATAAAAATCCTAAAAACAAAGATATAGCTAATGAAATAATCAATTATTCAATGGTAGATACCACTAAATTTCTTATTGATCTTATTAAAGGAAATCTTTAAATAGTTCCAACGAAAGCACAGTTATAAAACCGTGTTTTCGTTGACAAATAAGCCAACAAATATAATAATTATAATTTCATGTTGTGGGAACTAAGTTTTTAAAAAAACTAAGTCACAACACTTTTTCGCGTGGACCAATTTGTTCCTTGCGACATATATACTACCACATTTTAATAATTTTTGCATTATTTTTTTTACTTTTAGCAAAAAAATCCCTTAAATACGGGAATTTTCTCATTTAATATTAATTTTCAATTTTTGCGGGAACTTTCAATTTAATTCAAGCAAAGAAAAAGGACTTGCGTCCTATTCATTTAATTCTAAAGTTACTTCAGCATCAAAAACTTTTCCTTGATCAATATTTTGTTCTTCACCAGTTCCATGTAATGTGAATGATATTCGGTATGTTTGAGTAGTATTTGGTGCTATTTCAACATTTGTTGCAAAGTCTGTAGTTTCAAATGGTGCTGTTGTCCAATCTTGATTAAATCCACTATTATCACTTACAACACGATACCAGAAGTTATCAGTTTCAAAAGTATTACTATTAATTAACCATCCTAGATTATAAGTTAGAGTTCTATTAGTAGTATTTTCAACTGTAAATACTAAATCTGGAACAGTTGTGTTAATACCTTCGCCCTCTTCTTGGTCATCCGGATAGATATTTTCGGCTACAACATTATTTCTACTTTCAAATATTACTATTAAGTTTGCAGAAGATAATCCATAGTCTCCATCACCTTCTTGACTAGTTCCTCCACCATTTCCAGTAATATCTATAGTTGCACAGTTTCTATCACAAAGATTATCTTTGTCATCATCACAGTTAAGGTCACATACACCATCACCATTAAAGTCTAAATCCAAATCTTTAATGCGGTCATTATTGGTGTCTCTATCTAAATCAATTTCCCCATCACCATCATAATCGATGTTATAATCTGGCCAACCGTCATCATTAGAGTCACAGTTAATATCACATTTACCGTCATTATTTGTATCTTGGTTTACAGGATTAAAAAGTGTATCATCATCCATTAAAACATTAAATATTGGTTTTCTATTATTATGATAATCTATATTTCGATCAGGTTTGCCGTCCTTGTCAGTATCACAGTTAATATCGCAGATACCATTTTCATCTAAGTCAATGTTTAAATCTGCTATGCCATCACCATCAAGGTCTTGGTTCATTTGCAGTCTTCCTAAATATTGAACTCCAGTGTAGGTTGCAAAGCCCGCAACAAATAAAAAGGCTAAAAGGAATAAAAGAATAAGGCCAACATTATTACGTTTTTTAAAGAAGAATGTTAATTTACTACCGGTTTTTTCAACACATAAACTACCTGGCAAATAGATTTCATTATCTTTGGTATCAAAACAAATATTTAAGACTTTTTCTATATGTTTTTTTGTTACTTCTAACTTGCCTTCATATATTAAATCTAGAGTTTCTTTAATTTTTTCATCTTGTTTTTTGGCATCAAGAAGCATAAACTCTTTTAAGTCTATTATTTCTCTATTTGTATTTTGTTTGATTGTTTCTTCTTTTTTCTTAGCCATATTCATCCCTCACTATTTAAGTAAACTAATTGCTTTTCTAGATTTTTTCTCAAAGTCTGCAAAAAAGTCTTTAAAGCATTTTTTGACATTATTTTCTTCTTTTTGTTTACGTTTGCTAGCTTCTTTAAATTCTTTATTTAATAACTTTTTAAATTCAGTTTCTGTTACATCACCAGAATAAACAAAGTCTTGGACTAATTTAGAAATGATTGCCTCATTATATACTGGAGTATCACTTGTTTCTTTTCTTAGAGCATCAGTTGATATAAAGAAACCAAAATCATACTTTTCTTTGATATCATTATCTTTACTAGTAGTACTTTCATGTTCAATAGATGTAACTGGTTTAATATTATTTTTTTCTAAGTATTCCCATAACTCTAATGCTTTAATAAAGTTAGGTTCTTTTAATATTACATTAGTCTTTCTAATTGGACTACGTACTGGACTACTTTCTTTTAGGCCTTTAATAAATGTTGAAGACCGGAAGGCTCCGATGACATCCCTAATATGTTCAATACGTTCTTCTAGAGTGTGTCCATCTTTGCTTGCTTCTAATTCATCAGAGTAATTACCTTCTAAAGTAACATTTATTTTGAAGTCTGCATATTTTTCGTGCTTTACGCCTTCATAAGTTACAACATTTTTTATCTTGGCATATGATTTTTGGTCCGATTCATTTAGTTTATTTTGAACGAACATATACAGATTATCTACTAGAGATTTAATAAATCTATTTTCATAAAGATCAATTGTTTCTTCCCGATATACATTAAGAAGTTTAAGAGGAATAACGGTACCATCATCATGTACTTCTTGAATCAAATTAGTATTTTGAGCTAAGTGTCTAATAGATTCTTCAGTTACGACTTTGGCTTTTTCGATTGGTACGATATTTTCCTCTTGAACAATAAATCTTCTTGGATTTCTTATGATATTATCTAGATAAGGGATACATTCTTCGACCATATCAATCCAAGATGTATCACTTACTTTTCTTTCGACATCACTTTTTATGGTTATATCTGAACTAGTAGATTCAATAAATTTAGTAACTTTATCTTTATTTATATTATTTATGTAATCAACTATATTCATGCATCACCTATATTGTCTTCTTTAAACGTAGTAAATAAGCTTTACATTCTGGCATTTTACCAGTACCAAATAATTTTTCTAAGTAAGTTATTAAACCATCTATTTCATCTTTAATATATGCCAAATTTAATTGTTCAAATTTTCTTAGTATCTTATGAGCTATAAGATAATCGATTCCAGCTACTTCATCACCACCACAGGCAACAAAAGTTGGAACAAATTCTTTTAGTTGTTTGACTATTCTGTTACCAAAAGCAAGTCTAAAGTGATCAATTACATATCTATCAAGTTGAGCAACTTTTTCTAGTGTTTCATCAGTTACTGCATGTTTGTTTTCGGCTTCAACAAATAGATTTTGGAAATATTTATAACTGATTTGAACTGCTTCCGTATCGGGAGCTTCGAATTCTTCACATTTATCATCGATTGCTATTGGCATAGCACGGTCATAAACTTTATCAGTAATCATAAATGTTGAGTCATCGTTGTTGATTGTACCAACATACCACATATTTTCTGGAATCTTTAATTTTCCTTCATCTAGTTTTTCTGGATCTCCTGGCCAAACATTTGGTACTA
>CALVXF010000057.1 GCA_944368875.1 uncultured Bacilli bacterium | reverse complement strand
TTATTTCATCATGAAGTAATTCACTACCTAATTCGTTGTGACTTGTTAAAAAGATAATAATACTATCAATGTCATTTTCTCTTATTTCGCGTGCCACATCAATTCCTGATGCACTAGGTGTTTCTATGTCTAGTATATATACTTTATTTGATAATTCTTCATTCATGATTTCATAAAAACTTTTATTATAATCAGCAAATAAATGTGTTTTATAATTAAGTTTATTTTTCATCATTACACTATCAATTACTTCTTTAACTTTATTACGAATATGTTGATTATCATCACATACGATAAAATTCATAATAACTCCCTCCCAAACGTTTGCTATTTGCTTATTTTTTTATTATATAAATATTACCATATTTTTCCATTTTTCACAATAAAAAAGGGTTTAAAAAAATATTTTAAACTCCTCCTTTATAACCAAAACAACGAAGAATTATTTTACGCATAAAATCTATAGGAACAACAGATAATGCTAAAATGATGATTATTATTAATTGATACCATGTTAAACCAGTTGTTCTAAATAGCGATCCACCATAATAAATAAGCAAAACTTGTACTAAAAAGACACATGTCATGACTATGATAAATACTTTGTTTTTAGTTATATTAGCAAAAATATGTAATCTATGTGTTCGCGCATTTAAACTATTAAAAATACCTGTGAAGACAAAAAGACTAAAAAAAGCTGTCAATTTACTATCACTATTAAAATAATTATCTATAATAGGTAGTTTTAAAAAAATAATACACAGAATGCAAGTGTATAATCCTGTATAAAGGATTTCGTTAATCATATATTTATTTAAAATGTTTTCTTCTTTTTTCTTTGGTTTTTCTAACATATATTCCATATTAGGGTATTCATAAGAGAAAGCCAAAGCTGCTAAAGTATCCATAACCATGTTTATCCAAAGCATTTGAATAACGGTAATTGGTGTGTCAATACCAATAAAAGGACCTATTAGTGAAACTCCTAAAGCACATATATTAACAGTTAATTGAAAAATAATAAATTTTCTAATGCTTTTAAAAATAGTTCTGCCATATAAAATAGCTTGCACTATAGATTGAAAGTTATCGTCTAAGATTACAATATCACTAGCTTCTTTTGCCACTTCAGTTCCACTACCTAAAGAAAAACCTACATCGGCTTTTTTTAAAGCGGCTGCATCATTGACCCCATCACCTGTCATTCCTACAACTAAATTTAGTTGTTTAGCTATGTTTACTAAGCGTGACTTGTCTTGTGGTAAAGCACGCGCAATAATTCGAATTTTACTTATTTTTTGACATAGTTCTTCATCAGTCATAGCATTAAATTGTTGACTATTCAAAATTATTTCATCTTTATTTAAAAGTTCAATTTCTTTAGCTATAGCTGTTGCTGTTTCTAAACTATCACCAGTAACCATGATAGTGTGAATTCCTGCTTGTTTAACTATTTGAACTGCGTCTTTAACGTTATTTCTAATTTTATCTTTAATACATATAATCGCAACTAAAGTGAGATCTTGAAATCTATTTTGAAATGCTCTATTTTCACAAATTAATAATATACGACTACCTTTTTGTGCTTCTGATTTAATTGTATTTCTTATTTTATTTATTTGAATAGACTGCTTTTTACCCATTAAGTCATAGTAATATTTTAGACTATTTAATAAAACATCAGGCGCTCCTTTAATAAATCTTTTATTATCAATAATAATACTAGCATATTTATAAACACTATTAAATCTACTTTCAATGTGGATTTTTTTTGACTTTGATAGTATACCTATATATTTTAATAAGGCTTGATCTGTCATGTTCCCACCAGTTATTTTATTATCATCTAAATAAAAACTCTCGTTATTATATAATAGATGTTCATTTAAAATATCTTGATATTTACTTTTGTTATTTGGGTCATAATTATGTAAGTTACCCATTATTACTTTATCAACACTCATATTACCTTCAGTTAAAGTTCCCGTTTTATCAGTTAATAATATATTAATTGATCCTGCTGTTTCAATCCCAACTAGTTTTCTTACTAAAACATGGTTTTTTAACATTCTTTTCATGTTACTTGATAAAACTAAAGTTATCATCATCGGTAATCCTTCAGGTACCGCGACAACAATAATTGTAACGCTTAATGTTAAACTATAAAGAACTAATCTAGTGATTAGTGGAATATTTGTTAAAGTATCCTTAATCAACATAATATCATAATTATTAATAATGACAATGTTATTAAAAAGATATGCCAAAGAAACTAGTATAGCTCCTACATAACCCATTTTACTTATTGTTTGAGCTAATCTACGCAATCTTATTTTTAAAGGACTATCATCAGCTTTAGTTTGTAATTCCAAAGCTATTTTGCCATAATAAGTTTTCTCGCCAACAGCGCTTACTTTCATCAAAGCATATCCATTATATATGGTGGTTCCCCGATAAACAAAATCATTTTCTTTTTTATATTTTTCTTTACTTTCACCATTTATTGAAGATTCATCAATAGTAACACTGCCATTTATGATATATCCATCAGCAGCTACTTTAGAACCCGTTTCTAAGATTATTAAATCGTCTACAACTACATCACTAATATTTATTTCTTTTATTTCTTTTCGTTTGACTTTTACTTTTTGTTTGCTGTTTTCAGCTTGCAGTTGTTCAAACGCTTTTTCACAACCATATTCTGAAATAGAAGATATTATGGAAGCTAATAATACAGCTATTAAAATACCTATGGTTTCAAACCAATCAAAATATTGAATCAATAATATACTTTTTACAGCTAGCGCTATTAAAAGAATTTTGATAATAGGATCACCTAAGGAAGTAATCAATAAATTTAAGAAACTATGCTTTTTCGTTTTTTGTATATCATTACTACCATATTTTTCTCTTGATACTAAAACTTGCTTATCTGATAGTCCGTCCATTTTTGCCTCCTACATCAATATATTCAAACAAAATAAAAACATGAATTATTTAATTATTTAATTAATCCATGTTTTTTTAAGACGTTATATATACAAGAATAACTTCTAGTTTGATAAAATTTAGCAAATTTTCTAATACTAACACTTGATCTTTTATACAAGTTAACGATTTTCATCTCTTCTTCTAAAGTCATCTTATTAACTGGTGTTTTTTCTTTATTTCCATGTTCAATACGAATTTCATGATTTAATATTTCGCGCTTCAATTTTAGAATATACTTTGGGTGATACCCCGTAATATCAGCTATTTCTTTATATGATAAAAAACTTTCACCACTTAATTTTTTATTTATTAGTGCAACAGCATCTTTTTTATCGTATTTCATGGCTCACCACTTTTCCTATTATCTATATTTTATATCTTAATAGTAACAAAGTCAATATAAAAATATATAATAGTAACATTTTTGCTAGATAGAGGTGTGTTTTGATTTCTTTTTACTAATCATTTGTTCTTTGACAATATTCATATTTTGTTGATAAAAAAATTGTTTTATTTCTAATAATAAATTATTATTAGATTTATAATCTAGTTTTACCTTTTTAGCAAGATTCAGTATTTCTTTGAAACTAATAACAGATATAGGTCCACGTTTAATTGTTTGATAAAAATCGGCTATTTGTTTTTTTTCTGAATTATTAGCTTGCTTTCTTTGATCATTTTCATAATCACATGATAAAAATAAATAATTAAGATCAATTCTTTTTAGTAAGATACTGTCAAAAATATTTCTAGTTTCGCATATTAGTTCTGCTGATCCATATAGTTTTTCTTGATTTAAACAAATATAATTATCAATATTAAAGATAGTATCATCATTTTTTTCAAGACTTTCTATGACGATTCTAGCATATTCACGACTGATATTAGAAGCAAGTCCCAAATACAAACGATTTGGTCTATTTTCTTGTTCTTTTTTTATTAGTCGAATAGATTTTGGGATTAGTGAAACAGTATTTGATTTATTATTTGTGATTAACTCTAATTCTACATAATCATTTAATTGTAAGTTACTACATTTTTTTAAAATTTTATAACTATCTTGCTTGTTGCAAAGTTTATAAATACATATATCATTAGCCTCAGGAAGACCAAAGTTTTTAAAAAACATGGCTTTACTATGCAAGCGTTCCCAATTAAACTTATGCGTGCTATTGACTTCGTGCTTGATAATTTCTGGACGCAAATCATTAATCGCAGTTAGAAAGTTGTTAATAACATCATTGTGATTATGACTTGGCAGTTTATAAAGAACATCTTGAAATAACTCTGTATTAATATAATCATTGTAGTTTGGTAATCCTAACAAGTGGGGCATTGCAGCTTCATTATAGTTAACACGCCAGTAACGTGTATCATTAGATATATGATTAAATTCCAACAATACTGGCTTATTACGATATTGTTGATAATATAAACGCCACGCATCAACATATTGATCGATTGTTTCATTAATATAATTAATATCAATGTTTTTACTGCTTGTCGTAAAAGTTGCTCTTTTTCTTGTTTTAGTTAATTCTTCAGCATTTATTGCTTGGGTATTATTAATGTTATACTTACTTATGAAATTAGCTCTATGAAATAATGTATCTATATTTTGCAACAAATCCTTTAAAACTTCTTGGTTTTTCGTAAAAGAATATTTATAATTAGAAGCAATTTCAATGATTATCTGTAAATCTTCATAGTCAAATATAACATCATGATTTATACCTTTATTTTTTAATTTTAAAACTTTAGATTCTAAAAGAGGTGGTAAAACCTCTTTTGAACTATTATTATAATCAAAACAGACAAATAACGAATCAATATATTGGTCGTCAATATTTAATCCTCTTTTTGCTTTTACGTAACGTTTTATTTTATTTAATCTAATTCTTTGTAGTTCTTTTAATCTAATGATATCGTTGTTTTCGAACATAATAAACCTCTTCTCATGACTAATATTATATTCAATAAATATTATATGTCAATTTATTTGTCGTTTTCTTTATTTTGTTCAATGTATTTAATGATTGTATTTTGATTTTTAATTAATGTTGTAATTTGATCATGTAATACTTCTAATATTAATTCACTTTTTAAATCAGTACGATAATCATTTTGATTTCTTAGGCTATCTTTTTTTGCTTGTCTATTTTGACTCATCATAATGATTGGTGCTTGCAAAGAAGCAATACAAGATAAAATAAGATTTAAAAGAATAAAAGGATATGGGTCTGGAGATGTCTCTATAAAAACAGTATTAACTACCATCCAACCTATTAAAAAAACAACAAAGGCTATAATAAAAGGCCATGAACCAGCAATTTCACTTATTTTATCAGCTACTTTTTCACCTAATGTTAAAACTGCATCTTCTTGTTTTTCAACATCAATAGCGACATTACTATCAAATAATAATTCCATTAATTCTTGTTCATTTGTTTCATTTAAATCTTGTTTTAATAAAAGTTTAACAATTTCTTTTTTAGTTTTTTTACTTTCCATATTATCACCTATTTTATTATAACACAAAAAAAAGACTACTGGCTATAGTCTTTTCTAGGATATTAGGACTATCTAAAAAGGATTATTAAGTTACTTCTTTTTATTCTTTTATCCATGTAGGAGCGGATACAGATAGTCTTCATAATATCTAGTTTAAATATAACTAAAACTAATTCTTTTAGCAATATTATTTAGCTTCTTTTTTTATAAGTTTACACAAAAAATTAAAAAAGTTTACAATTTTATGATTGTTAAAAAAGAATCAGGTATAGGTGCTAGAAATTCCATTTCTTTTTTAGTAATCGGATTAATAAGAATTAATCTATGTGCGTGAAGTCCTAGTCTTCTTATAGGATTTTTAGTAGAACCATATTTTTTATCACCGATAATTGGATTTCTCATATTACTCAATTGAACTCTTATTTGATTTTTACGACCTGTTTCAATAAACACTTGTAATACCGAATAATCTTTAATATATTTAATTAACTTATATTTAGTAATTGCGAGTTGTCCTTTCTTACTATTTGTAATATAAGTTCTTAAAGTTTTTGTCTCCATTAAATAATTAGTTAAAATAGCTTGTTCTTTTTCTACTTTGCCTTCGACTATTGCTAGATATTCTCTAACTTTAACTAAATTATTCCAATCTTTTTGAAGTAAAAGTTTCATCTTCTCGGTTTTTGCGAACACAACTACGCCACTTGTGTCTTTATCTAATCTGTGGACAATAAAAACCTTCTGATTTTTCTTCTTTAAATACATATAAACCTCATGATATAGCGTTCTATCTTTTTCTTTAGCTGTAGCAATAGTTAGAAGACCTGCTTTTTTATTGACAACTAAAAGACTTCTATCTTCATATATAATATCTAAAGTTTTCTTCATGTCAATCACCTACTTTATTATATCATAATATGATATACTTATGTTGGAGGGAGTTTAATATGCAAAAAGCTACAAAAAAAGAACAACATGAAGCTTTAAAAGCTTTGAAAGATAGTAATAGATCTTTTAAACAAGCTAAAATAAAAAGATATCTTTTATCTTTATTTGTAATTATATGCGCTATCACACTATTTAAAGTTGTTATAGGAACTATAAGTATTAAGGCCTTATTCTATCACAATGGTTTTTCTTTACAGATCAACGACAATCCAATAGGAATAACCACTAAACAAGAGTTATCTAGGGATTTTATTCCTTTTTTAATAAGATATCACAATGTTTATGAAAACAAGTTTTTTCCTGGAACTAATTTTAAAGACGTCTATGAAATAGAAAAAAAGAACACCTATATTCTAAAAATAGAAACTTATGAATGTATATACGAAGGTGATGGAAATAAAACAAATTGTGAAAATGATAAAACAAGACAAATTGAAATTTTAAATGTCAAATACGATTTAAAAATTACAAAAGACAATGAAATAATATATGATGGTATTTTTATCGAAGATATAACTCCCTATATTAAAGAGGGAAAATATAATCTAATCATTAGTAATAAATCAAATTATATTACAACTACCATAAAAGCATCTATTATTATTAACTAATTTTAAAACCCATTACTTTGAAGTAATGGGTTTCATATTAATCTTTTATTTCAATAACTTTTTTATTTTCATTAGCTTCTTTATGTGGAACTAAAACTTTTAATGTTCCATTTTTAAATTCTGCTGAAATGTTGTCAGCATCTAAATCACCTAAATAGAAAGATCTTTCATATTTGCCATAACTTCTTTCACGGCGAATATAATTTTTATCTTTATCTTCTTCTTCACTTTCCATATTTTTAGTTGCAGTTATCGTTAAATAACCATTCTTTGCTTCGATAGAAATATCTTTCTTATCAAAACCAGGAATATCCATAACGATATGATAATCGCCATCACGCTCATATATATCACATTTCATATCATTACTTCCTTTAGAAACTAAATCATTAAAAATGCTATCTAAATAAAAACCTCTTGGCATTAAATCCATATCTATCCTTCCTTTCAATTATCATTATACCACTTTTTTAGCAC
>CALVXF010000056.1 GCA_944368875.1 uncultured Bacilli bacterium | reverse complement strand
TAAAACAAACAAATGAAAGTTTACTTTATCCTCATGAGTTTATGCAACCTGTTAAAAAGAAAATAAAATCATCTTTCTGGTTTTAATAAAAAGATACAAATTATAAAAATAATTTGTATTTTTTTTTTTTTTTTTGAGTTTGACTTTATATTTAAATAATGTTAGTATATGATTGAATTATTAATTTTAGGGGGATTTTATGAAAGTTAATTTTAAAGAATTAGAAGATTATTTAGCAAAATTAGGTTATCCATACAATGAGTTGATGCCTGGTGATAGTTTTGAAATACCTGATGAAACAGCGTATGAATATTTGATGAATAATATGACCAAGTATTTAGATGTAGACGCTATGACTTTTTATGGTAGAAAAATAAAGTATTCTGAGTTTGCCAAAAACATTAATGATACTGCTAATGGTTTAAAAGGTATTGGTCAAACAAATGGTGATAGAGTAGCAACATTATTACCAAATATACCAGAAGCAGCATATATTCAATATGGAGCATCTAAATTAGGATCTGTTCCATCTAATATTGATCCAAGAATTAATGGTAAGATGCTATTACAATATGTTAAAAACGAACATATCAAAAATATTGTAGTTGTTGATGTTATGTATGAATCAGCTATTAGACCAATAGAACATGAATTAAAAGAACTATATGGTATTGATAAAGTTATAGTTGTACCTGCAACTAATTCTCTACCATCAGTTTTAAAAGGAATAGTTTCTTTAAAAAGCAAGTTAAATGGTAAAAAACCAATTACTTCTGATGTTTTAGATGTTATTTATTGGGATGATATGATTAATAATACGAAGTTTGAAAATGCTAGTAATGTAGGATTTGAACCTAATAAAGAAGCAGTTATAGAACATTCATCTGGTACTTCTAATGGTTTACCTAAATCTATTCCTTTGACAAATGAAAACATTAATTCTTTTGTTGAAAAACATAGACCAACTATCTTTGGTACATTACCACATGGTACTAAAATGTTAAATATTTTACCTTATTTTGCAGCCTATGGTGCTATTAATTGTTCTCATTTAGGTTTTAATATAGGTTTAACATTACAACAAATTCCAGAATTTAAATTTGCTGATTTCGCTTCTATAGCCGCAAAACAAAAATCCGAAATATTAATTGGAACACCAACTTGGTATGCTCTTGCAGCAAAAGACTTAAGATTAAAAAAAGATGCTTTAAAACATGTTAAAATGGCTATTTCTGGTGGTGATAGCATTGATGAAAAGACTAAAAACGAAGTTAGTCAATTCTTAAGAGAACATGGTGCACAATGTGGTCTTACTAATGGTCATGGTATGTCTGAATTATCAGGTAGTGGTTGTTATCAATTCTCAGGTCATGATGATGGAGTAAATGTTGGGATTCCTTTCCCATATGATAAATATGTTATTGTGGATAAAGATGGTAATGTTGTACCATTAGGCGAAAATGGTGCAAAGGGATGTACATGGATTTACACACCTTCTGCAACTAATGGGGTATTTGAAAACAATAGATTTGCTGAAACCATGGACATTAATGGCTTTAGATTTCTTAATTCTAAAGATACAATGTTTATATCTCCAAATTATGATATTACATTTATCGGTAGAGAAGATAGAGCATTTACAAGATTTGATGGGCATAAAATTGTTCCATTTGACGTAGAAAATAAATTTACAAATAATGAATTTATTAAACAATGCATGGTTGTGCCATATTATGATTATGATATAAATGGTAAGATGCCAATAGCTTATGTTGTTCCCGTTAAGGATTTAACTGATGAAGAACAAGATAAATTAGTTAATAGTGTTATTAATGAAATGTTTAATTCAGATGATACCAACGATAGAGATATTCCAAGAAAAGTTTGCTTTTTAACTGAACTTCCTATCACACTAGGTAGTAAAAATGATTATAATGCTTTAATGAATAGACAATTAGATGGTTCTGAATATACTATTGATATAGATGAAACAAATCTATCTGTTCAAGATATTAAAATCATTTCACCAAATAGTGGTAAAGCACTTGTTTTAACTACAAAACAAAAACGAATTTAATTCGTTTTTTATTTTATAATAAATATTGAATTTATGATATAATGAAAATAGAGGATGTGATAACATGAATTCAAGTAATGTAATAATTGCTGTTGTGTGTTTAATCAATATTATTATCATAGCGCTTAAATTTTTTCTGTCCAAAAGAGTTAAAAGTGATGAAACAAGAATTTATGGCTTATTGTTAATTGCGATGATTGCTGAATCAATAGCAGGTATATTATTATTTTTATCAATGAAGCAAGAAGAAGTTATTGTCAATTTATTTAATGGCTTATATTTATCGACAATGGCAATATGGGCTTTCTATTTTTCTTTCTATATGATTAGGATATCAGAAGAAAGTGATAAAAAATATAGAATGCTTAGAACTATTTTTACTTTTTTTCTATTAATTACTATTATCTGTTCATTTTTATTACCTCGTAAGATTTTTTTGTCTGCTAAAAATGAATTTTATGCTACAGGACCAGCTATTATTGCGGTCTATATATTTAGTGCTATATGTTTATCAACAGTTGGTTATTATTTGTTTAAAAAACGTAAAAAAATCTTTGATAAAAGATATCTTCCCGTTTTAATTTTATTGATAAGTGGCTTATTATTAATGTTTATTCAAAGTATTTTACCCGAATTATTCTTGTTTACACCTGTAGAATCTTATATTGTTTTTATTATGTATTTCACTATTGAAAATCCTGATGTTAAAATGATTGAACAGTTAAATATGGCTAAAGATACTGCTGAAAAAGCTAATCGTGCTAAGAGTGATTTTTTAAGTAGTATGAGTCATGAAATAAGAACACCATTAAATGCTATTGTTGGTTTTTCTGAAGATATACAATCTTATAAAGATAGTTTAAATCCACAAG
>CALVXF010000055.1 GCA_944368875.1 uncultured Bacilli bacterium | reverse complement strand
GAGTATCGATAATATTAAAACGATGTCCTTTCCAGAAAGCCGTTGTAGCTGCTGAAGTGATAGTTATCCCACGTTCTTTTTCTTGTTCCATCCAGTCCATTTGTGAAGCTCCATCATGAGTTTCCCCAATTTTATGGATTTTGTTTGTATGGAATAAAACACGTTCTGTACAAGTCGTTTTACCTGCATCGATATGTGCCATTATCCCAAAGTTACGTGTATTTTCTAAACTATATTCACGAGCCATAATTTATTTCCTTTCTCCTTATTACCATCTATAGTGAGCAAATGCTTTGTTAGCTTCTGCCATTCTATGTGTATCTTCACGTTTTTTAACAGAACCTCCAACGCCATTACTTGCATCAATGATTTCATTAGCTAAGTTTTCAGCCATTGAATGTCCACCTCTTAAACGAGCATATTGAACTAACCAACGAAGTCCTAAAGCTTGACTTCTATCAGCACGAATTTCAACTGGTACTGAATAGTTAGCTCCCCCAACACGACGAGATTTAACTTCAAGTGCTGGTTTAATATTTTCCATAGCTTTTTCAAAAACTTCAAGTGGTTCTTTACCAGTTTTTTCTTTTACCATGTCAAATGCATCATAAAGTATTGTTTGAGCAGTACCTTTTTTACCATCTAACATAATTCTATTAATTAGTTTAGTTACTAATTTAGAGTTATATATAGGATCTGCTAAAACATCTCTTTTAGGTGCTTGTTTTTTACGCATATTAATCCTCCTTTATTTATTATTTAGATTTTTTTGGTTTTTTGCTTCCATATTTAGAACGTCCTTGACGACGTTTATCAATACCAGCCGTATCTAAAGTACCACGTACGATATGATAACGTACCCCGATTAAATCTTTAACACGACCACCACGAATTAGAACAACACTGTGTTCTTGTAAGTTATGTCCTTCTCCTGGTATATAAGCAGTTACTTCCATACCATTACTTAAACGAACACGGGCATATTTACGAAGAGCTGAGTTTGGTTTCTTAGGTGTCATAGTTCCAACACGCGTACATACTCCACGTTTTTGTGGTGAATTTTGTTTTGTTTGTACTTTATCTTTGCTGTTGTAACCAATATTTAAAACTGGTGATTTACTCTTTCTTGTTTTGTCACTTCTTCTTTTTCTTACTAATTGGTTTATAGTAGGCATAATTTTCTCCTTTCTTTACACACTACCTGGTGTTTCATTTTTGTACTTAATTAAAGATTTACCGAAGTAAATCCTAATTAAACGCAATAATAATATATCACTTTTATTATATGCATGTCAACTAATTTTGATACTTTTATTCATCTAAATCAGATATATATCCACTAGTTGTATAATTTGAACCACATTTAATATAAGCACTATAACTTATACCATCATAATTAACATAACCCGTACAACTTTGTTTTTCATTATCGTAAAATTCATGTAAATAACCCTCTACTAATAAATCATCTATTTTTATTTGTATTTCTGTATCTGTTTT
Source organism: uncultured Bacilli bacterium (assembly GCA_944368875.1). Lineage (GTDB taxonomy): Bacteria > Bacillota_I > Bacilli_A > RF39 > UBA660 > CALVXF01. The sequence continues at coordinate 12,154 of CALVXF010000055.1, read as the reverse complement.
TATATTATTATCCGCAACATAACTATAAGCAGCATTCTCAGCTTTTAATTCTAAAGCAGCATAATTACTTACATCTAGTGTTGGACTTTCAGTTTCTTTTACATCTCCAAATGTATTGTAATATACAATAACAGCTACTAATAATGCAAATGCTAGAACGCTGCATATAGCTAACATATCACTTAGACCCCATCCACGATTATTCATTTAAACAACTCCTTGTATAATATGATTATATCATAAAAAAAAGAAAAACACTACTTTGTTTTTCTTTGAAAAGAAGGATATTTTTTGACTAATTTTTTTGCCACTTCAGCACAATTTGTCATAACATCAGGCATATTTTCTTCATCAAATATATCATCGAATAATTCACCATATAAATTTAATTCTTTAATGTTGTCAACTTTATAAATACCAATTGGTATATTTGGATTACTCAATGCGTATTTTTTAAATTCATGAATATTTTTAGACATGTGCTTAATATCAAAATTAACATATTCAAATTTTTGCATAATAGGTTTGTCTAATATACTAAAATCTTTCCCTATCCCTATTCCTGCCTTTATATTTTGATCATGAATTTTAAACCAATCAATCAAGTCTGAATCAAATCCATGAATCATTAGTTGTTTTCGTTTTTCACCTTGTAAAAGTCCTAAAAGACGATACAAATTATCAACACTATGATAATCATCAAGTCCACCTTTAAGTTCAACCATCATTTTTTTATCTGGTTGAAGATAATCAAGAGCTTCCTCTAAAGTACAAATATGTCCTCTCTTGTTATTTAAATCTGTAACTAATTGATATGATTTTTCACAACCAGGAATATGTCTTTCACGATAAGTATTATATAAATACTCTAAATAATCTAATTTTTGACTTCTAAATACAAGTAAAAAGTTTTTAGAAAACTTCTAAAAACTTTTTATTCCATCAATTCTTGTTCTAAAACTTCAAGTGGTTCTTCTGTAATATATGGACGTTCTAAACTATAATTTTTTTCAATATATTGTCTAGTACCTGTTCCAGCTGGTATTAATTTACCAATTATAACATTTTCTTTTAAACCAGTTAAATGATCTACTTTTCCATGAATTGCAGCATCAGTTAAAATACGTGTTGTTTCTTGGAATGAAGCAGCTGATAAGAAAGAATCTGTTTCCAAACTTGCTTTTGTAATACCTAATAATACTGGACGTCCAGTTGCAGGTACTTTACCTTCTAATATCAGTTTTTTATTTTCATCAGTAAACTTTTGAATATTAACCATTGTTCCTGGTAAGAATAATGAATCACCACTATTAATAATTTTAATTTTAGAAATCATACGACGAGCCATTATTTCAAGATGCTTATCAGAAATATCAACACCTTGTGAACGATAAACTTTTTGAATTTCTAATAATATATATTGTTGAACTGTAATTGGATCAGTAACAACTAACAATTCTTTAGGACTAATTGCCCCAAATGTTAAACGTTGACCAGCTTTAACTTCTTGATTTAATTCAACTGCTAATTTAGATCCATAATGTGTTGTATGTTCACGAACTTCAACATCATTTTTGACAGTTATAACATATTTACCATTCTCGTCTTCAATTTTTGTAACAATACCATTAATTTCAGCAATTGTTGCTTTACCTTTTGGATTACGTGCTTCAAATACTTCTTGGACACGAGGTAACCCTTGTGTAATATCGCTTCCACCAGCAACACCACCACTGTTGAAGTTACGCATTGTAAGTTGGGTACCTGGTTCCCCAATTGATTGAGCAGCCATAATACCTACAGCTTCCCCTACTTCTACAACATGACCAGTTGCTAGATTACGACCATAACATTTTTGACAAACACCACCATGTGTTTTACATGTTAATACTGTACGAATTGGTACTTTAGTAATTCCTGCTTCAATAATGCGATCAGCTAATTGTTCTGTAATATAAGTATTACTTTCACAAATAACTTCTTTTGATTCTGGATCGATAACATTTTTACTTGTGTAACGTCCTACAATACGATCGCGCAATGTTTCAACCATAGTACCATCATTTTCATTAATGAAAGCTGAAGCTAAAATCCCTTGATCCGTACCACAATCTTCTTCTTTAACAATAATATCTTGAACAACATCAACTAAACGACGAGTAAGATAACCAGCTTCGGCTGTTTTTAACGCTGTATCAACCGCACCTTTACGAGCACCATGTGTCGCTAAGAAGAACTCAGTAACGCTTTCACCTTCCAAAAATGATGAAGTAATTGGTATTTCAATAGCTTCTCCAGTTGGACGCAATTGTAGACCACGCATACCTGCCATTTGGTTATAGTTACCAACATTACCACGGGCACCTGAATCAATCATCATTGAAATTGAGTTATCTTTATTATTTTTGATAATTTCTTTGATTTCAGCTTCTACTTTATTTTTAGCATTATTCCATACTTCAACAACTTTGTTATAACGTTCAGCTTCAGTAATTAAACCACGCGTACATTGTTTATTTATTTGTTCTACAACTAAAGTTGCCTCTTTAATAATATCTTCTTTTTTATCACAAGTAATAATATCTCCAATACCAATAGAAATACCAGATAATGCTGAATGCTTAAATCCTAAATCTTTTAGTTTATCAAGCATAATTGCTGTTTCTGTAATTTGATAGCGTTTATATATTTCAGCAATCAATTTGCTAAGTACTTTTTTACCAAATGGTGCAACTAAAGGCATCTTAGCAATTTCTTCTCTAATATTTGATCCTGGTTCTAAGAAATATTTTTTAGGTGTGATTTTTGTAATGTTTTCTTCTGTAGAATCATTAATGTATTGATATGTATCTGGGAAAACTTGATTAAACAAGATTTTACCAGGTGTTGTTACTAAATATTTATTTAAATAATTATCTGGGAAAAGTTTATGTCTAAAACCACGAGCAGGAATAGCAATTCTTGTATGAAGTGTAATTTCTTTACGAGCATAAGCCATTAATGCCTCATTATCGCTTTTGAAAACACGACCTTCTCCTTCTAGATTAGCTTTTTCAATAGTTATATAGTAGTTACCTAAAATCATATCTTGTCCTGGAGTTGCGATAGGGCTACCATCTTTAGGAGACAAAATATTATTGGCAGCTAACATAAGCACTCTTGCTTCTGTTTGAGCTTCTGTACTAATTGGTACATGCACAGCCATTTGGTCACCATCGAAATCGGCATTAAATGCAGCACAAACTAGAGGGTGTAAACGAATAGCACGACCTTCAATAAGTTTTGGTTCAAACGCTTGAATACCAAGACGATGTAGTGTTGGTGCACGGTTTAATAAAACAGGGTGTTCTTTAATTTTTTCTTCAACTACATCCCATACACGAGGATCTTGATTTTCAATCATACGTTTAGCAGCTTTAATATTTGAAACAATTTCTTTTTCAACTAAACCGCTAATAACATGTGGTTTAAATAATTCCAAAGCCATTTCTTTAGGAATACCACATTCATACATTTTTAAACTTGGTCCTACAACGATAACGGAACGACCTGAGTAATCAACACGTTTACCTAATAAATTTTGACGGAAACGTCCTTGTTTACCTTTTAACATACTAGATAATGATTTTAAACTTCTGTTTCCTGCTCCAGTAACAGCTCGACTTCTACGTCCATTATCAAACAAAGCATCTACAGCTTCTTGTAACATACGTTTTTCGTTTTGAATAATAATTGAAGGAGCACCTAGATCAATTAATTTCTTTAAACGATTATTACGATTAATAACACGACGATATAAATCATTTAAATCACTTGTCGCAAATCTACCACCATCTAATTGAATCATCGGTCTTAAATCTGGTGGTATAACAGGAAGGACTGTTAAAATCATCCATTCAGGACGATTACCTGATTTTAAGAAAGCATCAAGAACATCTAATCTTTTAATAAGACGAACACGTCTTTGACTTGTTGTATCTTTAATTGACTCAACCTCATTACGAATTTTTTCAACTTCGCTTTCGATATCAACTTGTTCAAGTAATTCTTTGATTGCTTCTGCACCCATACCAACTCTAAATGTATCACCATATTTTTCATAATATGCACGATACTCTTTATCGCTGATAATTTGTTTTTTCTCAAGCGGTGTATCCCCTTTATCTAAAACAACATAACTAACAAAGTATAAAACTTCTTCTAAGTCTCTTGGACTCATATCAAGAACAAGTCCCATTCTTGAAGGAACACCTTTGAAAAACCAAATGTGTGAAACAGGAGTTGCTAGTTCAATATGTCCCATGCGTTCACGACGTACCTTCGAGCTTGTAACTTCAACTCCACAACGATCACAAACAATATTTTTATATCTTAATCTTTTATATTTGCCACAAGAACATTCATAGTCCTTCATTGGTCCAAATATTTTTTCACAGAACAAACCATCACGTTCTGGTTTTAAAGTTCGATAATTAATAGTTTCAGCTTTTTTTACTTCACCATAAGACCATGAACGGATTTTTTCAGGTGATGCGATGGAAATTCTTAAACCGGCAAATTGATTTACATCCATTATTCAACATCTCCTTCCATTAATTCTTCTTCAGTTGGTTCTAATTCATCAAAGTTTTCTTCTTCGAACTCATCCTCATATAATTCTTCTGTTTCTTCCGATTGTTCTAAAATAGGTTCTTCTTCAGGAGTTGGATTAACAGTTGGTGATAGAGAATCTTCTTCTTCACGTTCTAAATCCTTAAGTTCGCGATAATTACCTTCTTGATCGATTACAGTAATATCTAAACCTAAAGCTTGGAATTCTTTAATTAAAACTTTAAAACTTTCTGGAACATCTGGTTTTGGTAAACTAATGCCCTTAACTAAAGCTTCATAAGTTTTGACACGACCAACTTGATCATCTGATTTGATAGTCATCATTTCTTGCAATACATGAGCAGCACCATAAGCATAAAGTGCCCAAACTTCCATTTCCCCAAAACGTTGACCACCCATTTGAGCTTTACCACCCAAAGGTTGTTGTGTAACTAACGCATATGGACCTGTTGCACGAGCATGAATCTTATCATCAACCATGTGATCCAATTTAATCATATACATGACCCCAACACTGACACGATTATCAATCTTTTCACCAGTACGGCCATCGTATAACCAAGTTTTACCATCACGATCTAATCCTGCTTCTTCTAAAGCATCAACAATTTCTTCACTTGTCGCACCATCAAAAACAGGTGTCGCGATATGAATATTTAATTTTTGAGCAGCGATTCCCAAATGCATTTCTAACACTTGTCCTAGGTTCATACGTGAAGGAACCCCTAGTGGATTAAGTAAGATATCTACAGGTTGACCATTAGGTAAATATGGCATGTCTTCAGCAGGTAAAATAAGCGAAATAACACCTTTATTACCATGACGTCCAGCCATCTTATCTCCAACTGATATTTTACGTTTTTGAGCAATGTAAACACGGATTTGTTTAGAAACACCTGCTCCTAATTCATCAGAATCTTCTTTTGTAAACACTTTAATATCGTGAACAATTCCTCCACCACCATGTGGAACACGAAGTGATGTATCACGAACTTCACGTGTTTTTTCTCCAAAAATTGCATGTAACAATTTTTCTTCACTAGTAAGTTCAGCCATTCCCTTAGGTGTAACTTTTCCTACTAGAATATCGTCATCTTTAACTTCTGTCCCGATACGAATTAAACCATTTTCATCTAAGTTTTTACGTGCTTCTTCTCCAACATTTGGAATATCACGAGTAAATTCTTCTGGTCCTAGTTTAGTATCACGACAATCGATTTGATACATCTCAATATGAATTGATGTATAAACATCATCTTTAACTAATCTCTCATTTAATATAATAGCATCTTCATAATTATATCCATCGTAATTCATAAAAGCTACAGTTACATTTTTACCTAAAGCGATTTCTCCCATATCAGTCGATGGTCCATCACCAATAACTTCGCCTTTTTTAACTTTATCACCAACTTTAACAATTGGTCTTTGATGATAACATGTTCCTGAATTACTTCTCTCATAACCATTTAGATAATATGTATCTGTACCTTTGGCATTTTTAACAATAATCTTCTTACCATCAACATAATCAACTACTCCATCAGCTAAAGCAATTACAACAGCTCCACTATCACGAGCCGCAATTGCTTCAACACCCGTTCCAATAAGTGGTGCTTCAGCTTGTAGTAAAGGAATAGCTTGACGTTGCATGTTAGAACCCATCAATGCTCTTTTAGCATCATCGTGTTCCAAGAAAGGAATTGCACTTGTTGTTATAGAGACAACTTGTTGTGGTGAAACATCGATAAAATCGACTTGTTCTTTATTAACAATAATATCATCACCACGATAACGCACTGGTACTCTATCTTCAATCATTTCATTTTTGGCATTTAACTTTACAGCTGCTTGACTAATATAATAATCTAATTCTTCATCAGCAGTCATATAGACAATTTCATCAGTTAATTTACAATTAACAACACGACGATATGGTGTCATAATAAAACCATATTCATTTACTTTAGCATAACTACTAAGTGATGTAATAAGTCCGATATTAGGTCCTTCAGGTGACTCAATTGGACAAAGTCTACCATAATGTGATGGGTTAACATCACGTACTTCCATACCTGCACGATCACGTGATAAACCACCAGGTCCTAAACTAGATAAACGTCTTTTGCTTGTAAGTTCTGCAAGTGGATTTGTTTGATCCATGAATTGTGATAATTGACTGCTACCAAAAAATTCTTTAATAGTCGCTGTTAAAGGTCTAATATTAATTAAACTTTTTGGTGTAACTTCAGATATTTCTTGCGTTGACATACGTTCGCGAATAACTCTTTCAATACGACTAATACCTATCTTAAATTGGTTTTGTAGAAGTTCTCCAACTTGGCGAACACGACGATTTGATAGATGGTCAATTTCGTCAAATGAACCAATTCCTTCAAATAAATTCAAATAATAAGAAACAGAAGCATAGACATCTGAAATAGTTAAACGTCTAACTTCAATTTTAGGATCATTACCAATAATCTTGACAACTTTTTTAGGATCCTTTTTAGAATAAACTTTAATAATTTGAACTTGATTATAAGTATCCAAATCAGTATTAATCTTAACCTCAGTCATACCATAACCATTATTTAATACTTCTTTTAATTCAGTTAAAACTTTTTTAGTAATAACTGTTCCTTCTAAGAATTCTTTACCATCGGCTTTAATATTTTGCGCTAAAGTACAACCTAATAGACGATCACAAATATTTAATTTACGATTAAACTTATAACGTCCTACTTTTGATAATTCATATTGGAAAGCATCAAAAAAACTTGATATCAATTGGTTTTTAGCACTATCCAAAGTAGAAGGTTCACCTGGACGTAACTTCGAATGTATATCAATTAATGCTTCTTCAGTGTTTTTATTAGTATCTTTTTCAATTGTTTTTTCAAGATACAAATCTTCACCAAAAAGATCATAAATATCTAAATCATTAGACAAACCTAAAGCACGTAATAGTGTTGTAATAGGTACTTTACGTGTACGATCAATACGTACATATACAACATCACGAGCATCTGTTTCATATTCTAACCATTTACCACGATTTGGAATCAATTGTGAAGTAATCATAATACGTTCATTTTTGTCTACTTCTTTACCAAAATATACACTTGGAGAACGAACTAATTGTGAAATAATAACACGTTCTGCCCCATTTATAATAAATGTTCCACTATCAGTCATAATAGGCATGTCGCCAAGATATATTTCTTGCTCTTTTACTTCTCCGGTTTCTTGATTAAATAAACGCGCTTCAACTTTCAAAGGCGCTGCATAGGTTGCACTGCGATCTTTACAACCTTTAATTGAATAACGAGGTTCATCAAAAGAATATTCACCAAAATCAAGCGCCAAATTTCCAGTAAAGCTTTCTACTGGAAAAACATTTTCAAACACTTCTTTGATACCTTCTTCAACGAACCAATTATAAGAACTTTTTTGAATTTCTAATAAGTTACCTAATTCAATCGCATTTTTTGTCTTAGCATAACTTCTTCTTTCTCGGTGATCACCAAATTTTTTAACTGTGTAAGCCACTCTTTCACCCCTATAACTAGTTTTAGCATATAACCCATAAATTTATATGTCGCCAATTTATAATTTTACTAAAATCATTGCAAGTTGTCAATTACTTTTACAACAAATAATATAAAAACCTTTGATTTTTGCAACAACATCCACTTCATAAGCTTCTTTTAAATCCCGAACTAAACTCTTAGCTCCTTGTTGCTTATTGACAACTAACCATAATTGCCCATTTTCATTCAGATAATTAGAAGCCTCAAACAAAATCTTATATAAAACTTCTTTCCCAACACGAATTGGTGGATTAGTAATAATAAAATCATATTTTTTAGTAATTTTATCATAGATATTACTTTCAAAAATATTTACATCAACATTATTAATTTCAGCATTTTTAATAGCTAAAGCTATACTTCTAGAATTTATATCAACCATATCAACTGAAGTATCAGTAGTCTTAGCAACATAAATGCCAATCGGACCATAACCACATCCAAAATCTAAAACATTACCCTTAATTTTTGTAGTGTCCAAAGTTTCTAATAAACATCTAGTAGCAAAATCTAATCCCTTTTTAGAAAAAACGCCATTATCTGTATAAAAAGTAAAACGATAATTTTTTATTGTCGCTTGAGTTTTTCTTATCTCACTTTTTAAATTGTCATCATTAATAAAATAATGTCCCATTTTCACTACCTTCAATAAACGACTAAAGCCCATACTAAAATTAGTACAGGCTAGTCTTATAAGTTTTAATTATTTTAATTCAACAGTTGCGCCAGCTTCTTCGAATTTAGCTTTCATTTCATTTGCTTCGTCAGAAGAAACTTTTTCTTTAACAACGCCACCATTATCAGCGATATCTTTAGCTTCTTTTAAACCTAAGCCAGTAATATCACGGATAACTTTGATAACAGCGATTTTGTTTGGACCACAACTAGCTAAAACAACATCTACACTAGTTGGACCTTCATCAACAGCTTCAGCACCACTAACTGGAGCAGCAACTGCTACACTACTTGGATCAACACCAAATTCTTCTTTCATTAAATCTACAACTTCTTTAACTTCTAACATTGTCATTTCTTTTAATGCATCAATTATTTCTTTTGCGCTTAATTTTGCCATCTTCATTCCTCCTTTATATTATTTATTTTCTTCTAGATTTTTAGCATGTAAATCTAGACAAATAGCAAAGTTTTTCAAATGTTCAAGTAAACCACCAGCAAACATTGTATATAATCCTTCACGTGATGGGATAGTAGCATATGTTTTTAATAAGTCTTGATCAGCAATCTTACCATCAACATAACCAATCTTAAGAACTAGTGCATCATGCTTTTTTGCAAAATCACTTAGAGCTTTGATTGGCGCAATTGCATCACTACCAAATGCGATTGCTTTTGGTCCATTTAATTCTTCATCTAAGTTGATATCTAAAGAATTAAGAGCTCGACGAACAAGTGTGTTTTTATATACTTTTAGATCAGACCCAGTTTCTCTTAGTTTTCTTCTTAACTCATTTGTTTCAGCAACAGTTAAGCCTTGATATTCGAAAACTACAAACCCTGCTGATTCTTTAACCTTATTCGTAATTTCATCAATTATTTGTTGTTTTTGTTCTAAAATCTTTTGATTTGCCACATTACACCTCCTATATTCATCTATAGTACAATAAAATCCTTACAGAATAAAGTACCATAAGGATTAACTTAATAATTTAAGTCCTCGGTAGGAAATTAAGTTTTTAAACACCTACTGTCTACGGTACTAAAAGATATATTTTTGAAAGACAAATTGATTATAACACAGCATCAATTAAAAGTCAAAGCTTTTTGCATCAATTTTAACACCAGGTCCCATTGTTGAAGAAAGACTAACATTTTGAATATAATCTCCTTTAACTGTACTTGGTTTAGATTTGATAATTAATGAAATAAAAGCTTTGATATTTTCAACTAATTTAGTTTCATCAAAGGAAACCTTACCAACAACAACAGCTACATTACCAAAACTATCTGTACGATATTCAGCACGTCCTTTTTTAACATCTTCAACTGCTTTTTTAGTATCCATCGTAACCGTTCCTGTTTTTGGGTTTGGCATTAAACCTTTAGGTCCTAATACTTTACCTATTTTACCTAAAGCTGGCATCATGTCAGGTGTTGCGATCATAGTATCGAAATCGAACCAATTTTCTTTTTCGATTTTTTCTAACATGTCAGTATCCCCAACATAATCAGCACCTGCTTCTAAAGCCGCTTTAGCAGCATCACCTTTAGCAATTACTAAAACTTTCTTAGTTTTTCCTGTTCCATTAGGTAATACTAAAGCACCTCTTAATTGTTGATCAGCTTTTTTAGTATCAAGATTTAATTTTATAACTAATTCTACTGTTTCATCAAACTTAGCTGGTGCAACTTCTTTTACTAATTTAACAGCTTCAAGAATTGTATAAGCTTTTCCTTTTTCGATTTTAGCTAAACTAGCTTGATATTTTTTTCCTCTTTTCATTATTTAACCTCCTTATGTGGTATATAATAAGCGGATAATCTATATACCCTTCCACATAGGAATAACCTATGATTTATTTTATAATTATTCTTCCACTTTAACGCCCATATTACGAGCAGTACCTTCAACGATTTTAATTGCTTCTTCTACAGTATATGCATTTAAATCAGGTAACTTAATTTCAGCGATTTCTTTTATTTGATCTTTAGTTAAAGTAGCAACAAACTCTTTGCTTCCTTTAGCTGATCCAGATTTAATTTTAGCATATTTCTTAATTAAAAAGGCAGCTGGTGAAGTTTTAACTACAAAGTCAAAACTTCTATCATCATACACAGTAATAACAACTGGCAAGATATCTCCCATTTTATCTTTAGTTGCATCGTTATATTTAGTACAAAATTCGCCTAAATTAATCCCAGCAGGTCCTAAAACTGTCCCAACTGGTGGAGCAGATGTTGCCTTTCCTGCAGGAATTTGTAATTTAATTTCTTTAACTACTTGTTTTGCCACGAAAAACACCTCCTATATTTTTTTCGTCTTTGGTTCAAACAGCTTCCCCCGCTTATTAAAAGCTTGCCTCCCACTGACAAATCTATATTAAAATAATATAGCCATTTAATAATAACACAAAACCTATACTTTGTAAATACTATGCTTTTCCTATTTCACTTAATTCAAGTTCGACAATAGTTTCTTGTCCGAACAAATCAAGTGCTACTTCTAATTTAGCATGTTCTTTATCAACCGTTTTTACTTTACCAAACATATTAGCAAACGGTCCATCGATAACTTTAACCATATCATCAACATTAAGTTCATTACCGATTTCTAAACGACTCATACCCATGCTACCTAAAACACGATCAACTTCTTTTGGGGTAAGTGGAAATGGCTTAGCTCCTTTACCACTTGATCCAATAAAGCCTGTAACCCCTGGTGTATTACGAACAATAAACCATGCTTCATCAGTCATAATCATTTCAACTAAAATATATCCCGGAAACATCTTTTTAACTTTTTCTTTACGAACACCATCTTTATATTCAACTTCAGTTTGTTCAGGAACAACTACTCTAAAAATATAATCTTCCATTCCCATACTAGTTGCTCGCATTAAAAGTTTTTCTTTTACTTTTGATTCATGTCCCGAATACGTATTGACAACATACCATTCTTTTTCCATTATCTCATCACCTGTTTTAATCCCCAAATAATGCCATCAGCTAATAAAAAGAATAAAGCGAAGAAAATGACAAAAGCTAAAGTAGCAGATGCATACTTAACCATTTCTTTTTTACTTGGCCAACGTACTTTCCCTAATTCTTTACGAACATCTTTTAAAAAGTTTATAAATTTTTTAAATAGATTTTCCTTTTTCTTGGCTTGTACTTTTGTTTTCTTAGCAACTTTTTCTTTTTTGTTTGTCTTTGAAGGTTTATTTTTCTTATTCATGATCCGACCTGCTTTTCCAAAATAAGAACAACGCCGG
>CALVXF010000054.1 GCA_944368875.1 uncultured Bacilli bacterium | reverse complement strand
CCGTAGTCGCTCACGTAACGGACGCTAGACGAACTATATATATCTGCTAGCCAATAGAGGTCTTTTATATCTAAATAACTATCAGCTCCACCATAGGTTGTGTATTCCCTTTCAGTAAGTAATCGTACCTTTACATTACTTACTTCTTCACTTACAACACTACTTCCATTATATACATTTCTTGTATAAGTCATGTTTTCCAATTTTGATTGAACACTACTTGGTAGTGATGCAACAAACACATTATTTAACCAATTCCCTACATATGATTCTTCTAATGATGGACCAGTTGCTACACTACTTCCCCATGAAATTGCTGTTGCTGGATATGATGTGATAAGAGTATACCTTCCTGTTGTTTTATCTACTTTCATAATTCGCCACAAATGTCCTCCATACCATAACCAGTTTACTCCTCCTGTGCCACCTGCTCCTGTGTAGATATATTCATTACCTTCTTCTTTATAACATTCTGTTGTTTTCTCTGCTGTACATAAGTTTTCTTCTATTTCTGGAAGTAATGGATCTCCAACGTCTTCTAAAACTTCTTCATTATCACCATTGATATCATCTAATATTTCGTTTTTAGTATTAAGTAAGCTAAATTGACTATTAGTCATTATAACTAATATTAGCATTACAAATATTATTGTAATTAAAAATAGTGGATACATGATGCCTGATACACTAAAGCCTCTATTCATTTTATCCCTCTTTTCAAGTCTTCTATTATATTTTAATTATATATTTTACACATTGGCTAGTCAAGTATTTTAAGAAGTTGTAATTTAGAACAATGTACCTTGTTTATGTATTTTTAAATGTTCATATGCTTTTTCGGTGACTACACGACCACGACTTGTTCTTTTTAAAAAACCAATTTGTAAAAGATATGGTTCATAGACGTCTTCAATGGTTGATTGTTCTTCACCAATACTTGAAGCTATGGCTTCAATTCCGACTGGACCACCATTGAATTTTTCAATAATTGCTTTTAATAAATGATAGTCGGTATCATCAAGTCCTAATTTATCTACTTTTAGTTTATCGAGTGCTAGATTAGTAATGTCTAAAGTAATATTACCATCTCCTAGTACTAATGCAAAATCACGGACGCGTTTTAATAGACGATTAGCAATACGTGGTGTTCCTCTACTTCTACTTGCAAGTTCAATTGCTGCATTTTCATCTATTTCACAATTTAAAACACGACTTGTTCTTTTTACAATTTCAGTTAATTCTTCTACTGTATAAAATTGTAGTTTAGAGACAATGCCAAAACGATCACGTAATGGACTAGTTAAATCACCAGCTCTTGTTGTTGCCCCTACTAAAGTAAATGGTGGTAAATCTATTTTAATATTACGGGTACTAGAGTCACTTCCAACAATTATATCTAAAGTAAAGTCTTCCATGGCTGGATAAAGAATTTCTTCGATAAATCTAGGCATACGATGAATTTCATCAATAAATAATACATCGCCTGGTTCTAGAGTTGATAAAATAGCGGCTAAATCCCCACTTTTTTCAATTGACGGACCACTTGCCGTTTTAATATTAACTCCCATTTCGTTTGCAATAATATATGCAAGAGTTGTTTTACCTAGCCCTGGTGGACCATATAATAAGACATGGTCTAAAGATTCTCCACGCATTTTAGCTGCTTGCATAAAGATATTTAAGTTTTCTTTTACTTCTTGTTGACCTATATATTCATCAATACTATCAGGTCTTATGCTTGTTTCAAATTGATCTTCCTCTAAAGGATGATTAGTAACAATTCTCTCATTCATAAGTTACCTCCTATTTTAACATGAGTTTTAATGCTTCTTTTATTTGTTCTTCGATTGTTTTACTAGTATCTACTTTTGGTAAAATATGTTTTATATCATTTGTTTTATAACCTAAACCTTTTAAAACTTCTATTAATTCATTATAATTAACGCCACTTGTAACTTCACTATTTTTAACTAGTTTGCCTTTTAAATCTAAAATTATTTGACGTGCTAACTTGTCACCTATTTTAGGAAATTTTTTTAATTATAAAATGTTTTCGCGTTCAATCGCATCAACAATTCCATTAATTGATCCTGTTGCAAGCATAGGTAAAGCCATTTTACATCCTAAACCTTTAACTCCTATTAATTTTAAAAACAAATCTTTTTCTTCTTTAGTTAAAAAACCATATAAAGTATTTTCATCTTCACGAACTTGATTATATAAATATACTTTAACATCTTCGTCTTCTTTAAAAGAATAAGGATTCGCTGTATAAATCAAATGTCCTATTCCGTTGTTTTCTACAATAATATATGTGCTTTCTATTTCTGTCACTTTACCTTTTATATAACCATACATAATATCACCAATATAATTATATCACGGATAATATTGAACTTAAAGATTTGAATTGTAAAACTTTTTGTTTATAATAAAAAAAAGTACATGAATTGTTAAAATGTACCCAATGTCAAGGACTAAATAAAAAAGAGAGAGTTTAGGCAACGGATTCAAACAGATGGTTTCGGTATTGAACCGGAGTCATCTGTTTTAGGTTCCATTGATATCTATAATTATTGT
>CALVXF010000053.1 GCA_944368875.1 uncultured Bacilli bacterium | reverse complement strand
ACGGGTGCTGCCCAGCTTTCCGACTTTCCTGAAAGGAAATAAGTAAACAAGTTAAAATAAAAGCAATATATTATAGACAATTATTCCTGATATGATAGAGTGCAGTATTCTAGCTAAGATAAATGGTTTGAAGTTAATAAGGTGTTTTGCTAAAACACCTTTTATTTGTAAGAAAATACTTAGACCACCAAATGAAATTATCATAGTTGCTAGTGTTATTTTTAAGTTTATGTCTATGTTTGTTAGTGATAAGTATTTTAATCCCTGCGTCATTTCTAAAATAGAGGCAAGGTAAACTTCATCTATTGGCAATATAGTTGTTATGATATTAGTTAGAATTAATGTTATTGTTATGGTACCTAATATTAAGAGTAAGGTATCAATTGATGATGTTATGGCTTCTTTTAAAGATGTGGTGAAATTTTGTTTTTTCACTTTATTTACACATATTTCTTCAATATTTGTGTTAGAATATTGATAGTTTCTAAAGATTAAGGCTATAATGAAGTTAGTTAGATAGTGAACTGTTAAGATGATTAAGCCACAATTACAATTTAATAGTTGTGGAATTGTTCCCATAATAAACATGGGGTTAGAAAAATGCGAATAGGTGAGAACTTTGGAAGCATCTTTGTTGTTTATGATTTTTTGATCTAGTAATTCGTTTGCATATACTGCACTTGAAGGAAAGCCTGATATCATGGAAGCAGCTAAGATGAAACTACAATTTTTATTAGTTTTAAATAGTTTCATAAGGGGATTTAAGATTTTGCTTAAAATACTAATAAAGTCATAATTTATTAATATTTTCGTTATGACAAACATAGGAAAAAGGGACGGAAAGACATTTTTAATCCAAATATCAAAACTAAAAATAACTGTTTTTATAACAGTTTGGTTATTAATTAACATTAATATAATTATAATTAGTAATATAGTGATAATGCAATTATTTAAATATTTTTTCATAATTGTCTCCTGGAGGTTATATGATTAGTAAAGTATATGATAAATTATTGTGGTTTATTAAAGAATACAAATGGTGTTTTGTTATTTTATTGGTATTTTATGTTTGTAATAATGTTTATTTACCATTTTATATTGAAGCCCCTGGTGGTTTAAATAATGTAGCAGATAAGTTAGAGGTAGTAGACGGAACTACAAGTAGTGGATCTTACAATATGGCGTATGTTAGTGAATATAAAGTCAATATTATTTTATATTTATATAGTTTTTTTAATAGTGATTGGGATTTAGTTACTATTGAAGAAGAAAACAATGGGGAAAGTGAAGAAGCTGTAGAAACACGTGGTCTTTTGATGATGGATAGTTCTATTAATAATGCAAAACTTGTGGCTTTTTCAAAAGCTAGTTTTGATTATGAAATTAAGAGTGTTAAAAATTATGTTTCTTATGTTGCTTTAGAAGCTAATACGGATTTAGAAGTAGGAGATGAGATAATTAGTATTGGTGATATTACAGTTAGTGATAAAGAGGAAATAAGAGATATTCTAAGTACTTATGATGTCGGTGATACTATTTATTTTAAAGTTTTAAATGATGATAAAGAATATGAACGCTATGCGGTTTTATATGAGGAAGATAATAATATCTACGTTGGTATTGGAATTGAAACATTAATTGATGTAGATACGGAAATTGAAGTTATAGATAAACTAGATGGCAATGAATCTGGACCTAGTGGTGGTTTGATGATGAGTTTATATTTATATGATTCTTTAATCGATGAGGATTTAACACATGGACTTAAGATTGCAGGCACGGGGACTATTGATTATAATGGTGATGTTGGTGAGATAAGTGGTGTTGAATATAAAATAAAAGGTGCGGTTAAGAGTGATGCAGATATTTTCTTTATTCCAGAAGCCAATTATGAAGAAGCTTATGAGATAATAAATAGTAATAATTATGATATAGAATTAGTTATGGTTAAAACCTTTGATGATGCTTTAGCATATCTAGAAGGACTATAGCTTTTTTCTTGTATTAAAATGAATAAAATGTTAAAATACTTTTAGGTGATGTAGATGCATATTAATGATGTTGATATAAATAAAATTAGTCCTATGATGCGTCAATATATAGAAATAAAAAAAGCTAATCCTGATGTTATAATTTTCTTTCGATTAGGTGATTTTTATGAGATGTTTTTTGAAGATGCGATTGAAATAAGTCATGAGTTAGAACTTACGTTAACTGGTAAAAATGCTGGGTTAGATGAACGTATACCGATGTGTGGAGTTCCCCATCATTCAGCGAATGTCTATATTGATAAACTAGTTGAAAAAGGTTATAAAATAGGTATTTGTGAACAATTAGAAGATCCTAAAAATGCCAAAGGTATTGTTAAACGTGGTTTAATTCAAATTATTAGTAAAGGAACTATTATCAATCCAGAATCTTTAGTTGATTATGAAAACAATTATATTGGTTTTGTTAGAGATTTTAAGCATGCTTATGTACTTGTTTATACTGATATTTCAACTGGTGAAATCAATATTAAAGAGATTTCTCATGATTTAAGTAAAGTGGTTAGTGAAATTGTTAGTATTGGTTTAAAAGAAGTTGTTTTAACTAGTGATTGTGATAAAAATATTTGTTCATTACTAAAAAATCAGTTTAAAGTTGCTCTTTCTTTTAGTGATACAGTTTTAGAAGATAATAATTATGCTTATATATATGAAGATATTATTGATAAACGTTATGTTGAAGTTATCAAATATCTTTTATCTTATGTTTTAACAACGCAAAAAAGAGATATGCAACATTTTCAAAAAGCTCATATTGTCAATAGTAAAGATTATTTGAAGATGGATATGCACACAAAACGCAATTTGGAATTAACTGAAACATTGCGTTTAAAACAAAGAAACTATTCTTTGATTTGGTTACTGGATAAAACAAAAACTGCAATGGGTTCAAGAATGCTAAAAAGTTTTATTGAAAATCCTCTAGTTTCGAAAGATGAACTTAATAAACGTTATGATATGGTTGAAGTTTTTCTAAAAGAGTTTTTATTAAAAGAAGAACTTAGTAATTTACTTTATGAAGTATATGATTTAGAAAGATTATCTGGACGTGTGGCTTTTGGTAATGCCAATGCCCGTGATTTATTACAATTAAAAACATCTTTGAAAGTATTACCTTCGATTAGAGATATTTTGATGCAAGTTAATTATTATCATGAACTAAAGGTTTTACCTGACTTATATGATTTATTAGAAAATAGTATTTATGAAAACCCACCAGTGGGAATTAAAGAAGGGTATTTAATTAAAGAAGGATATAATAAAGAACTTGATGAGCTAAAAGATTTACGAAAAGGTGGTAAAGATTTTGTTGCGCGTTTTGAAAGTGAAGAACGCGAAAGAACAGGTATTAAAAATTTAAAAGTTGGTTACAATCGTATTTTTGGATATTATATTGAAGTTAGTAAAGGACAAATTGGTTTAGTTAAAGAAGAGTATGGCTATGATCGTAAACAAACACTAGCTAACTGTGAAAGATATATTAGTCCTATTTTAAAAGAAAAAGAAGCTTTAATATTAAATGCTGAAGAAAAAATTATTGATATGGAATATAATCTATTTGTTGAAATACGTGATAAAGTTAAAACATATAT
>CALVXF010000052.1 GCA_944368875.1 uncultured Bacilli bacterium | reverse complement strand
AAACAAGTAAAGCGTTATTAAATTGCTACTTCGGAGTGCTAGCAAAACTAGCCGGGGAAACTCGTTATTTAATTAAGTTTAATTAGGATGGTACCACGGCTTTTCGTTCCTAGAAAAGTTGTGGTTTTTATTTAGGGAGGAATTATGGAATTAAAAAAAGATAATGCTAAAATTTATATTATATGCGGTAAAGCTCGTCATGGTAAAACAACGTTAGCTTTGATGATTCATGATTATTGTGTGAAGCATAATTTAAAGCATGTTGATTTATGCTATGGCAATTACATTAAAGATTATGCTAAAAAAATTAGTAATTGGGATGGTAGTGAAGAGACAAAACCACGCGAATTACTACAACAATTAGGAACTAATATTATTCGTGAAAAATTAGGTGATGAATTTTTTATTAAAAGAATGATTGAGGATATTAAAGTCTATAATTTGTTTTTTGATGTTATTACGATTAGCGATGCTAGATTTCCTAAAGAAATTGATTTAATTAAAGAAAGTTTTGAAAATGTTAAAACGATTCATATTATACGTCCTGATTTTGATAATGGTCTAACTTTGGAACAACAAAATCATCCTAGTGAAATAGCGCTAGATAATTATCATAATTATGACTATGAAATAACAAATGATGGAACTTTAGAACAATTAAATGATAAATTAGTTAAAATGATGGAGGGATAAAATGAATTTAAAAGATTTGTATATTGATTTTTTTGTCAGTAAAGGACATAGACAAATTCCCAGTGCTCCAGTAGTGCCAGAAAATGATCCTAGTGTTTTATTTAATACAGCTGGTATGCAACCATTAATTCCTTATTTAATGGGTGAACCTCATCCATATGGTACAAGACTTTGTGATTATCAAAAATGTATTAGAACTAATGATTTAGATAATATAGGAGATACATATCACCATACTTTTTTTGAAATGTTAGGGAATTGGAGTTTAGGTGATTATTTTAAAAAAGAAGCTATTACTTGGAGTTATGAATTTTTAACAGATGTTTTAAAAATTCCTGTTGATAGATTAGCAGTAACTGTTTTTGCGGGTAATGATATTTTACCTGAAGATACAGAAGCTTATAATATATGGCTTAGTTTAGGAATAAAGAAAGAACGTATTGCGAAAACAAGTAGTGATAATTTTTGGATAGCTGGGGAAACAGGTCCATGTGGTCCTGATACTGAAATGTTTTATTTTAGAAGTGATGATCCTATTCCTGAAGTGTTTGATCCTAGTGATGAACGTTGGGTGGAAATTTGGAATGACGTTTTCATGCAATATTATAAGCATGAAGATAGTTCTATCACAGAATTACCTAAGAAGAATGTTGATACTGGTATGGGAGTTGAAAGAACAGTTGCGATTTTAGAAGGAGTTAATGATAACTATCAGTCTAGTATATGGAAACCAATTATTAATTTAATTAGTGAAATTGCTTCGCTACCATATGAAGGTAATGAAAAAAGCATGCGTATTATTGCTGATCACATTAGAACTGCTGTTTTTATAAGTGCTGATCCTGCGGGTATTAAGCCTTCTAATACTGATCAAGGCTATATTTTAAGAAGATTGATTAGAAGAGCAATAAGACATGCTAAAAAACTAAATATTGATATTAATTCTGATTGGGAACAACAAATTGCGATGAAAATTATGGAGCAATATGAAAAATATTATAGTGAAATTAAAGAAAATAGAAGTGTTGTTCTAGATGTTTTAAAAAATGAAAAAGTTAAATTTAATCGCACTTTAGAAAAGGGATTAAAAGAGTTTGAAAAACTGACTGTCGATATAACCGATGGTAAGATAAATAAAGATTTAGCATTTAAACTTTATGATACTTATGGGTTTCCAATTGAATTAACAATAGAGTTAGCTAAAGAAAAAAACTTAGAAGTAGATATTGTTGGGTTTGATGAAAAGTTTAAAGCTCATCAAGCTTTATCCCGTGCTGGTTCAGAGCAAAAGTTTAAAGGTGGTCTTGCTGGAGATAGTATAGTTGAAACAAAATATCACACTGCAACCCATTTATTAAATGCGGCTTTAAAAAAAGTGCTAGGACCATCTGTTCATCAAAAAGGTTCAAATATAACTGTTGAACGTATGCGTTTTGATTTTCCATGTGATCATAAAATGACTGAAGAAGAAAAAAATGAAGTAGAAGCTTTAGTTAACAAATGGATTAAGGAAGCTATTCCAGTTGTAAAACTAGAAATGCGTAAAGAAGAGGCTTTAAAAAGTGGAGCAGAGTGTATGTTTATTGAACGTTATCCAGATATTGTTACAGTTTATCAAATTGGTGATGTGTCAAAAGAACTTTGTGGAGGACCACATGTATCTAATACTAGTGAACTAGGACATTTTAAAATAAAAAAAGAAGAAGCTAGTAGTGCAGGTATTAGAAGAATTAAAGCTGTGTTAGAGTAAAAAAAAGGAAGAAATATGATTTTTGTATATATATACTAAATCAATTTTCTTCCGTTTTTTTCTTTATTGATGCGTAATATTTTTTTGCTTTATTTTTGATGCTTTTTTTAACACGACTTATTTTTTTATAATTGTTAGCAAAATAATCGCTTGTTGGTTTATCAGTTATTGTTTCATATTCTTCTAGTAGTTTGTTAGCAAGAAGTGCTAAATCGTCTATTTGACTAGATAAAGGTTCTTTTAACTCTTTTAAATTGCCAGTCATGAAAAAAGCAATGAGTTCTTTTTTATATTGATTATATAGTGGTTCAACTAAAAAATAGAATTCTTGGTGCCATGTTTTATATTTAGAATTAACTTTACGTTTTTGCCAAATGTAAATATTTTGTTCATGTAGTTTTTGTGTTATTTTATTGGCTATATAGTCATTTAACACTTCATCTAAAACTTCGATTTCTTTATTGTGAAAATAAGGTGGATTTTCTTTATGACGTTGTTGTTGTAATTCTAATCCACAAAAGAATTTAAAATTGTTTGATAACTTAATTGGATTGGTATTTATCGCATGTGTTATTTCATGAATAAAAGTCAAATCATTATAATTGTAGTAGCCATTAGTTGGAGAATATGAAATATAAGGTGAATATATAAATTTATTGCCTTTTTTTACAATAGCAGGCATGAAGAAAGCAAGAATATCATGATTATATAAATTTAAGTATTCGGTGCTAATGCTTTTTCTTTTTTCTAATTCAGCTTTATTCAAGGAATAACTAGTAAAACAACTTTCATATTCGTTTAATATATCATCTATCAGTTTATGGCGTTCTTGGTTAATACGCTTTATATCTTCAATGTCAACTTCAATTTCATCAATATTTTTATTCATTATTTTTGCATATTCTTTTATACCTTGTTCAACTAGTTCTTTGATGTTTTCATTATCTTTATCTAATATAAAATATTCAATAAGACCACTTGGCATCATATGGTAGTGATTACCATAAACTTTGTATGAAACAAATATATCCAGTGAATATTCAATAGTTGAATCAAAAATTATTAGGGCATCTAAATTTTTTAATTTCTCTAAGTCATGTGTGTTATTCCAAATAATTTGATCTTCTGTGGTTAAATAATGTTTGTTGTTTTCGATAAACGAATTAATATGTTTGTACAAAATTTTATGACGCAATTGATAATGTTTGTCTAAAAAGATTGTTATTTTTTCTAGAAGTTCTAACTTTTCATCATATTTTTGCAATAAATCACTATTGTCACCAGTAGTTTTTCTGATTTTTTTCTTAATCTTCATCAATTCTTTTTTTTCTAATGCTTCTAATTCAATTAACCCATCTAAAGTTATGAATGAGAAAAAATTTATTTCATCAAAACGCTTGGTAATAGTATCTCTGTATTGTTCACCATATTCACTAACAAAAGCGTTTATAATCACATCACGATATTCATTTATGTCTGCTTTAAATTTTATATTCATAGTCCACTCCTATATATATTGTAACATATATTTTTTAAAATGATATATTTTTTGATTGTCAATATTTGGTAATTTATATGTTGTAAAATTTATTATTATTACTTTAGTAAGATAAAATACCTAGGTTATTAGTTATTGGGACTTGTTAAATCGTTAAAATAATGGTAAAATAAAGTTGTATTCATAAAGGATGTGATGATATGGAAGAAACAAAGGTATATGAAAAAAAAGACTTTGAAGAAGCCTATATCGCTGATACAATTAAAGATGTAGTTAATATACTAGAGGAAAGAGGCTATAATCCTATAAATCAAATTGTCGGATATTTAATGAGTGGTGATCCTGGATATATTTCTAGTCACAAAGAGGCACGAAATAAAATGACGCGAATTGATAGGACTAAAATATTAGAAGTTTTAATCGAATCATATATAAATAATGCGCATACTAGGTCTTGATTTAGGTACTAAAACATTAGGGATTTCATTGTCGGATACGACTGAAACGATTGCTAGTGCCTTAACGACACTTCGTTTTAAAGAAGATGATTACGATTTGGTTTTACCTGAATTAAAAGAAATTATAGATGAATATCAAATATATAAAATTGTGTTGGGTTTTCCTAAGAATATGAATAATACAGTTGGTCCTCGTGCTCAAGAGGTCTTAAAATTTAAAGAAAAATTAGAAGAAGATTTAAATATGGATGTAGTTTTACAAGACGAGCGTTTAACTACGGTGAGTGCTCATAATATTATGATAGAAGCATCTTTATCGCGAAAAAAAAGAAAAGAAAAGATTGATGCTCTAGCAGCTAATATTATTTTACAAACATATTTAGATAAAGAGAAAGGGAGAAAATTATGAATGAAGAAAGATTAACGTTTACCATTACTAACGATGACGGAACTCAAGTTTCTTGTGAAGCACTATTTACATTTGAATCAGAAGAAACACATAAAAATTATATGGTTTATACTGATCATACACTTGATGAAGAAGGAAATACTAAAGTTTATGCAGCAACTTATACACCAGGGTTAGAAACACAAACTTTAATGCCAATTGAAACAGACAAAGAATGGAAGATTATTGAAACTATTCTTGATGAAGTTATGAAAAGTGTAGGAGACGAGCAACAATAGCTCGTTTTTGTTGCGTGAGAAGTTATGCAAATGTGGCGCTAGGAATTGTTGTTGTTAGCGCAATTGTTATAGTCATTAGTTGTTTGTTTTTTAATTATCAAGTTAGTCCAGTTTCTAATGATGAGACGGATATTGTTTTTGATGTTCCTACAGGGTCAACTTTTTCTACAATCGGCGATAAGTTAGAAGAAATCGGTGTTATTAGATCTTCTTCATTTTATCGATTTTATATAAAAATATTTACACCAGATAAGTTAGAAGCTGGTAAATACACTTTAAATAAAGCTATGAGTATGCGTGAGATTATCAAAACATTAGAAAGCGGTTCTAATTATAATCCTGATGCGGTTATGTTGACTATTCCTGAAGGACGTAATATGGAACAAGTTGCTAGTATTGTTAGCAATAATACAAATGTTTCTGCTAATGAATTTTTAGAATATGTTAACGATGCTACTTTTTTAGATGAAGTTATTGCTAATTATTGGTTTGTTACAGAAGATGTCAAACAAAGTGATATTCGTTATGCTTTGGAAGGTTATTTATTTCCTTCAACTTATGAACTACAAAATGAAGATGTCGATGCACGATATATTATTTTAAAAATGCTTGATCAAATGGCATTGGAATTAGAACCATTCAAAAATGATATAGAAAATTCAGAGTATAGTGCTCATGAATTATTGACTATGGCATCAATCGTGGAATATGAAGCAATTTTAGATGAAGATAGAGCTTTAGTCGCAAGTGTTTTTTATAATCGTTTAGATATAGGTCAAAAATTACAAAGTTGTGCGACTTTAGGTTATGCTTTAGGTGAATTTAAACTAACTTATACTAATGCTGATATGCAAGTTGATTCGCCTTATAATACATATTATTACGCAGGTTTACCAGTTGGCCCAGGGTGCATGCCTAGTCGTGAAAGTATTGAGGCAGCTATTTATCCAGAAGATAGTGATTATTATTATTTTATGGCCAATGTTTGTGATCCTACTAGTCAAAAAACCTATTTTTCTAAGACCTATGCTGAGCATCAAGAAAAGGTAGATAAGTATTTAACATGCTTTTAGAAGAAATTGAAAATTATGCTAAATTAAATCATATTCCTATCATGGAAAAAGATGGAATTATGTTTTTAAAAGATTATATTAAAAAAAATAATATAAAAAAAATATTAGAAATAGGTTCAGCAATCGGTTATTCAGCTATTCAAATGGCTTTAGTAGATGATGATATTTATATCACCACAATTGAACGCGATAGTATTCGATATGAAGAGGCTTTGCGTAATATTTCAAAGTTTAATTTAAATAATCGTATTGAGATTATTTGTGATGATGCTTTTAATGTTGATATAGAAGATAAATATGATTTGATTTTTATCGATGCCGCTAAAGCTCAATCGCGAAGATTTTTTGAGAAATTTCAAGAAAATTTGGAAAAACATGGAACTATTATTACTGATAATATTAATTTTCATGGATTAACTAATTGTGTGGATACGATTAGTAGTCGTAATTTACGTAGTTTAGTTCGCAAAATTAATGCTTATGTTGCTTTTTTAAAAAATAATGCTGAATTTGAAACAATCTTTTATGATGTTGGTGATGGAATAGCTGTTAGTAAAAGAAATTAGATTAAATTAATTTCTTTTTTATTTACATTTTTTTTAAATATAGTATAATTATATTAGAATAATAGAGGTGGTATAAGTGAAGATACAGTTTAAACTTCGCAACGGAGACCTTCTAGATGTTAAAAAGACATTTGTTTTTAGATTGAATTTTGATAAAGAATATCTTTTTTATACAACAGAAGAAGTAAATAATGATGAAGCAACAGTTCCTGTCATATTTGGGGAAATTATTGGACCTTCAGTAATTAAATTAGCTCCTGAAGAAAGAACAATGTTTGAAACATTTTTAAAAGCCCTTGCAAATGATCAAGTAGATAATGTTTCTAATTATGAATTAATTACTTATAAGCAATTAGAAGTAACTATTTTAGGTGCTCAAAAAACATATTTACCTGCTTCTATTATAAATAAATATAGTGTTGATTTTGAAATAGTTATGCCACCAAAATATGATGTGATATCTGATCCTACCCCTGATATTGAACCGGTTGTTATCGGTGATATAGATAATCCTATAGAAACAAGGGAGGAATCTAGAGATGATCTACTTGATGATATAGCTTTGGATGTTGTAAATGAAAGCAAATTTATGAGTAGTGCTGAAAAGGAAGAAATCGTTCCAACTGCTTTAGCAAACAGAGTTTTTGAACAACTAGTTAATAGTGATCCAGTTGATGAAGTTATGAATACATTAGAACCTCTACCACTAGAGTTAAATAATAATCAAATGGATAATGTCTATAACGAAATTGTTGATACTGAGAAGATAGAAAAAGTTCAGATTCCTGAAAATTCTAATAAGCAAAATAATAAAACTAAAAAAAGAAGTATTGGTCAATTTGTTTTAATGTTCCTTTTATTATTGGGAGTCTTTTACTTCGGTTATAATTGGCTTAATGAAACTTATGGTGCTAGCGATGATACTCCTAAAACTTTAGCATCAACAATGGTATGTGAAAATCATCCTACAATATTAGAAGAATATCGTTTAACTTCTAAAATTCAAGGAGAATTTGTTGATGATGAATTAAATAAATACACAGAAACTAAAATATATGTTTTTGAAGATGTTGATAGTTATAATACTTATAAAGAAAATATGTCACAAAGTGAAGAAAGCAATATGGCAGGTTATTATGTTGTGTATGAATATCTAGATGATAGCTTAACTATTTATCAAGAGACAAATATTGTTCGTGATGAGATGAGTTTTGATGAATGGGTTAATTATGTTGGTACGGATACAACATATACTAATTTAGTTGATAAATATAATAATAATGGTTATATATGTGGAAAAGAGGCTTAAGCCTTTTTTTCTTTACTATTTTTAAAAAAAGTGATATTATTAGTGCCAGGTGATGTTATGAAATTATTAGAATCTTTATATAATTTAGATAATATTAACGATGCCGCAGATGGTTATATTATTGGAATTGAAGATTTAAGTATTAATTTTAAAAATTATCCACTTTCTGAATTAAAAGAAATTTCTTTATTATGTCAAAAAAACAATAAAGAATTGTTTGTATCATTAAATAAAAATATGCATAATCAAGATTTGGCTTATTTAAAGGAAGCGTTATTACTAATAGATACTTTAGATATTAAAGGTGTTTTATATTATGATGTTGCGGTTGTGAATTTACATAATACCTTAAAATTAAAAACTCCACTTGTGTGGGCTCAAGAACATTTTACGACTAATTATCAAACAATGGATTTTTGGTATCAATATGGAGCAAAATATAGTTTCGTATCTGCTGAATTAACACTTGATGAAGTTTTAACTATCAATAGTAAAACTAAAGCTAATTTAATTGTTCCAATTTTTGGTTATCTACCTATGTTTGCTTCAAAACGTAATTTAGTTAAAAACTATTTAAAAACTTTTAAAATAAAAGATGATAGTACTTTAAATTATATGGAAAAAGAAGGTAAAATTTATCCTGTTATTGATAATAAGGATGGTGTTGTTGTCTATTCTTCCCATATTTTAAACGGATTAAGAGAGATGCTTATTTTAAAAGAGGCAGGAGTTTCTTATGTCTATTTAAATACTTTTCTAATAGACGATATGAGAGAAATTATTAAATTGTATCAAGACGCTAATAAAACAAATGCTCTAAGTTTTGAAAAATGTATAGATGAGATGCTAGAAGGGAATACTGATAAAGGCTTTTTATATAAAGAAACAGTATATAAGGTGAAATAATGGTTGTACATGAATTACTAGCTCCAGCAGGTGATTTAGAGCGTTTAAAAATTGCGATTTTATATGGAGCAGATGCTGTCTATATTGGCGGACCTTCTCTAGGACTTAGAGCAAATGCCAGCAATTTTACTTTAGAAGAAATTAAAGAAGGCGTTATGTTTGCTCATAAATATCATAAAAAAGTTCATGTTACAGTTAATATAGCGCTACATAATAAAGAAATAGATGGCTTATTAGATTATTTAAAAGCATTAGAAAAATGTGAAGTCGATGCGATTATTGTAAGTGATCCTACAATTATGCAACTAGCTTTAAAAAATACTAATTTAGATGTCCATGTTTCAACGCAGGCTTCGACTTTAAATATTGAAGCTGTTAATTTTTTTGAAAAACTAGGTGTTAAAAGAATCGTTTTAGGAAGAGAAACTAGTTATGAAGAAATAAAATCAATTATTGACAATACCAATGTTGAAATAGAATGCTTTATTCATGGGGCAATGTGTGCTGGTTATAGTGGCCGTTGTGTTTTATCTAATTTTTTAACAGCACGCGACGCTAACAGAGGTGGATGTTCTCAAATATGTCGATGGGATTTTAATCTGTTAGATCAAAAACAAAATAAATTAGTTGGGGATAAAGATTTTACTTTTTGCATCAAAGATTTATCGATGTTAAAATATATTCCTAAGATGATTGATATGGGAATTAGTTCTTTCAAAATTGAGGGCAGAATGCGTTCTATTTATTATATAGCTACGGTTGTAAGTATTTACCGCCAGGTTATTGATAAATACTTAAGTGATAAAAATAATTATCGATATGATTTAGAATTAGAAAAGATCTTAACTAATTGTGCAAATAGAGATTCAATTCCACAGTTTTTTGATGGCAATTATGATGAATCAGTGCAATATTATAATGGCCGTGTAGAAGTATCTAATCAAGATTTTTTGGGACTTGTTTTAGATTATCAAGATGGAATTGTTACACTTGAACAACGCAATTATTTTAAGCCAAATGATCAAGTTGAAATTTTTGGTCCTAATATGCAAACAATTAGTTTAACAATCTCAGAGATTTATGATGAAGAAGGACATTTATTAGATGCTGCACGTCATCCAAGACAAATTATTAAATTTAAACTTAGAGAAAAAGTGGAACCACTCTCAATGATGCGCATAAAAAGATAATAGATGCATATAATAGTTGACAAACAGTAAAAATTATAGTATTCTTGAATAGTTAAAAAATTAAGAGGTGAAAATATGGCAAAAGAAGTATATTTAACTCAAAAAGGTCTAGAAGATTTAAAAATTGAATTAGAAGATTTGAAAATGGTCAAAAGACCTAAAATTATAGAAGCTTTAAAAGAAGCAAGAGCGCTTGGCGATTTATCAGAAAATGCTGAATATGATGCTGCGCGTAATGAACAAGCAACTACTGAAAATCGTATTAGAGAAATCGAAATTATGCTTGAAAACGCGGTTATTATTGAAGAAGCAAAATCAGATAAAGTAAAAATAGGTTCACGCGTTACGATTGAATATATAGATGATAATGAAAAAGAGGAATATTCTATTGTTGGATCAACGGAAGCAGATCCCTTTGCGAACAAGATTTCTAATGAATCACCAATCGCTTTAGCTATTATGGATAAAAAAGTTGGGGATGTAGTAGTTGTATCTAGTCCTAATGGTGAATATAAAGTTAGAGTAAAAGCAATTGCATAATTGCTTTTTTTGTTTTATAATTATATTAGGAATGGTAGGGGAACTAGATGCGAGAAAAGAATGGTTTTACGACAGTTGAGTTAATAACAACTTTTGCGCTTGTTATGACGATAACTTTATTATTATTTGAATTAGTTGTTTCTTTAAAACAGATATATGTAAATGTCGCTTTAAAAAGTCTACTTTTAAATAAACAAGCAATCATGGAACAAAAAATATATGATGATTTTAATAATAAAAGTATAACTACCGCAACTAATTGTGGAACTAATTGTTTGACTTTTACTTTTGAAGATAGTACTGAAGCAACTTTACAAATAGATAAAGAGAATAATTTATTTACTTATGGCGATTATGCAGCGAAATTAGAATCTAGTTCTAGTTTTGGAGATATTAATGTTACCAATAAAGTTGTGTCTAATGTTGCTGAAGGTAAAAATAATGCTATGATTATAATTAATATTCCAATTGAAAGTACAACTTTGGAAGGCAATTATGGTGTTATGGTTTTATATCAATATGATTCACGAACAACTTCGATAGGAGATATTGTGTTTGATAATCAGACAACTTGAAATAATGTTTTATTTTAAATGAGATTTCCATAAACATTAGTAATTTTTACTAGTGTTTTTATTTTTTATATGTTATAATACTAGAGGTTGGAGGAAGAATATGAAAAATGTAGAAATTAAAATTGATGGAAAAGCATGGGAAGAAGCTTTAGATGCAGCATTTAAAAAAGCTAATGCGAAAGTTAAGATAGATGGTTTTAGACAAGGTAAAGCTCCTAAAGATATCTTTTTAAAAAAATATGGTAAAGAATCTCTATATTTTGATGCGGCTGATGCGGTTATAGGCAAAGCTTATGAAAAAATGTTAGAAGATAATAAAGATTTAAAAATTGTCGCACAACCTGAAATTAATGTAAAAAGTATTGATGAAAATGGTGTTACTTTTAATTTCGGTTTGACTTTAAGACCAGAAGTTAAATTAGGTAAATATAAAGGTTTAAAAGTTAAAAAAGACAAAGTGGAAGTTACTTCTGAAGAAGTTAAGAAAGCTTTAAGTGAAATGCAAAATCGTTATGCCGAAATCGTTGTTAAAGAAGATGCGATTGTTGATGGTGATACAGCTGTTATTGATTTTGAAGGTTTTAAAGATGGTGTTTCATTTGATGGTGGAAAAGGAACTAATTATTCTTTAAAAATTGGTTCTAAGACATTTATTCCAGGATTTGAAGAACAATTAATTGGTCTTAAAGCCGGGGATGAAAAAGATATTAATGTAACTTTCCCTCTTGATTATCACGCTGAAGATTTAAAAGGACAACCAGTTGTATTTAAAGTTAAAGTCAACGAAGTTAAAACAACGGTGATTCCAGAATTGGATAAAGAGTTCTTTGAAGATTTAGGTATGGATGGTATCAATAGTGTTGAGGCATTAGAAAAAGAATTAGAAGCTAATATTCGTGCTCATAAAGATATGGATGCTGAAAACAAATATATCGATGAACTATTAGCGGCAGCAGGAAAAAATGTTAAGTGTGACATTCCAGAAGCAATGATCAAAGATGAAGTTACACGTATGCTTAATCAATATGAAGAACACTTAAAGATGCAAGGTTTAACTTTAGAACAATTCTATCAATTTACACAATCAAATGAAGATGCATTAAGAGATCAAATGAAAGAAGAAGCAACTAATCGTGTTTTGTATAGATTGATGTTAGAAGAAATTGTCAATGTTGAAAATATATGCGCAACCAAAGATGAAATTAATGAAGAAGCAGATAAGATGTCAAAACGTTATAATATGACTAAAGAAGAATTTATTAAAGCTTTCGGTGGCGAAGAAATGGTTAAATATGATATTGAAATGCGTAGAGCAATAGAATTATTAAAAGAAGCTAAATAGCTTCTTTTGTACTATAAGGTGGTGAAATATGATTTATTTAGATTATTCGGCAACAACGCCTATTTCTAAAGAAGTATTAGATACTTATGTTAAAGTAAGTGAAGAGTTTATCGGTAATGTTAATTCGCTTCATAGTTTAGGTGTTAAAAGTAAAAAGTTAGAAGAACAAAGCACTAGACAAATCGCAGCATTGTTAGGTGTTAATTCTAATGAAATTATATATACTAGTGGTGCTACAGAAGGAAATAATACAGTTATAAAAGGAATATGTTCACTTTATAAAAACAGAGGGAATCATATTATAACAACAGAATTAGAACACGAAAGTATTCTAGCACCACTTAGTTATTTACAAAAAGAAGGTTTTAAAATAAGCTATGTTAAATTAAAGAAAAATGGTACTGTTGATCTTGATAATTTAAAAGAATTATTGACTGACGAGACTATTTTAGTTAGTTTAGCTAGTGTTTCTAGTGAACTTGGTATTTTGCAACCAATTGAGGAGATTGGAAAACTTTTAAAAGAATACCCTAAATGTTTTTTTCATGTTGATATTACACAAAGTGTTGGAAAGGTAAAAGTCGATTTAACGGATGTTGATCTTGCTACATTATCAAGTCATAAGTTTTATGGACCAAAAGGAATTGGTGTTTTAGTAAAAAAAGCTAATGTCAATATTTTACCACTTATTCATGGTGGTAAAAGTACGACTAATTATCGAAGTGGAACACCTGCCTTACCATTGATTGCCGCAACTGCTAAAGCTTTGCGTTTAGCTATGGATAATTTAGATACCCAATATCAACATGTATTAAAATTGAATCAATATTTAAAAGCAGCATTAAGTAAATATCCAACTGTCCATATTAATAGTACAGATGCATCTATTCCACATATTTTAAATTTTAGTATTGTTGGTATTAAAAGCGAAACTTTTCTTCATGCTTTAGAAAGTGAAGATATATTTATATCAACACGTAGTGCTTGTAGTGGTCATAATCATTATTCTATGGCAGTTAAAGCTGTAACTGATAACATAGAATATAGTAATGCTAGTATGCGTATTAGTCTATCATATTTAACAACAAAAGAAGAAATTGATGTTTTCTTAAAAGTATTTGATGAAAAGATAAAGGAATTAACTTTAAAATGAAATTAATTGAACCAAAAATAAAATACACTGAATTAACGAAAATAGTAGAAGATATTAATTATAATTCTTTGTATGAAAAACAAGAATTATATTTGGATAAACAAATAGAATTTAATGAGTGTAAATTTATAGATTGTAAATTAAATAATAGTATTTTAACTAAGAGTAGTTTTATTGATTGTGTTTTTATAAATTGTGATTTATCTAATATTGACTTTAGTTTTAGTACTTTTATGAGAGTAGAGTTTAGAGAATGTAAATTAGTGGGAGCTAATTTTATTGCAACTTCTTTGCAAAATGTTTTGTTTGAAAATTGTTTTGCTTCATATATTAATTTATCTAGTTCTAAATTAAAAAAAGTAATAATTCAAGAATGTGATTTTAGTAATGCTAGTTTAGTTGAAACAAAAATTGATAATGTCGAAATTTGTGAAACAGTCTTAGTTTTAGCTTTAATTATGCATACTAACTTAGAAGGTTTAGATTTATCTACTTGTGATATAAGTGGGATAAAAGTTAATAGTGAAAGTTTAAAAGGGGTAATTGTAAATGAAAATCAAGCTATAGCTTTAATTCGTCTTTTAGGTGTTGATGTAAAAAGAGGAGAAAAATGAAAAAATGTGTTATCAATAAAAACTATTTTAATTTATATGATAATTCGGCATATGCCTTAATGAATGATACAGAAAAAATGTTATTATTAGATTATTTAAAAACTTATCATATTAATTTTCGTCATAAATTAAAACTACAACCTAATAGTAAATTTGGTATTGAAATAGAGTTTGACGATAATAATCATGACTATTCTTTGCAAAACTATAATGAATGGTTTCAAACTATTTTTAGTAATCACGAAAATTTTGTTAATAAAAATATTTGGTTTAATAACGGTTGGCGGATAAAAGAAGAATTATATAAAATTCGTGAATTTTCTTCCCCTGTTTTTGATGATTCTTATGATTCATATTTGCAGATTAAAAAAATTTATCAATTATTAAATAAAAAAGATATAAAAACAAGTAATCAATGTGCTTTACAAATAAGCGTTAGTGCGCAAGTGTTTAAGCACAATCCTAAACGTTTTATCAATTTTTTGAAATTATATTGTGTTTTTGAAGATGTATTATTCCGTTTTGGTTTAATGGGGGATGAAGAACTACGTCCTTTAGCTGATACCCACGCTAAAAATATATCAGTTAGATGTTTAAATTATTTAAAAAAGAAAAATCGTCTTAATGAAATTATTACTGATTTTAATAGTTTTATAACTAATATTACTTATGCGATATATTTATTTGACAAATTCTTAAGTGATAAAACTAGTTCTTTGTCTTTTGCTGATTTGAATCTTTTTGATAATAGTGAGAACTATAATCGCGTTGAATTTCGTTTTCCCAATGCGACTTTAGACTACCTTTTAGTTCAAAATACTATTAATACTTTGGTTAAATTAGCTGAGTGTAATGCAGAAAATAGTTTGATTAAATATTATGAAGAACAGTATATTAAACTTTTAGATATTCACCACTACAATAAGAAAAGTCTTTCAAATAAACCCAATGAAATAAGCGGTGATATTAATAAGATTTTGGCACTTGGAGATATTATATTTGATAATAATTTAGATAAACTAAATTATTTAAAACAAGTATTTATGAATAAAGAAGATTGGTTTCAAGAAAAAATTAAAACTAAAAAAGTAAAATCAAGATAGGCAATTTATTCATACTTTTTCATATTATATAGTGGAGGTAATATGAAAAAGTATAGATTTACATATTTATTGTTGTTATCAGTAATAATTGGTAGTTTATTAGGATTAGTATTTAAAGAAAAAGTCGTTGTTATTAAACCACTTGGTGATTTATTTTTAAATATGATGTTTACAATTGTTGTTCCACTTGTCTTTTTTACAATTAGTAGTAGTGTCGCTAGTATGGTTAGTTTAAAACGTCTAGGCAAAATATTTAAATATATGTTTGTTGTTTTCTTTATAACATGTTTAGTAGCTAGTTTAGTTATGCTTGTTGGCGTCGTTATTATCAATCCGGTTGGTTCTGATAGTATTATTGAATTATCTGGTGAGTTAAAAGAAAGTACGTCTTTTTTAGAAAGCTTAGTCAGTGCTTTGACAGTCAGCGATTTTAATAATCTTTTAAGTCGTAGTCATATGTTGGCTTTAATTGTTTTTTCTGTTTTCTTTGGTATTGCTTGTTGTAGTCTTGGCAAGCAAGCTAATGATATGACAAGATTTTTAAATGCTGGATCTAAAGTTATGATGAAATTAGTTAAGTATGTTATGTATTATGCACCTATTGGTTTATGTGCTTATTTTGCAGCTTTAGTTGGTGAATTTGGGACAACTTTGATTGCTAGTTATGTTAAGAGTTTTTTACTTTATTGTGGTGTTGGATTGTTTTACTATCTAGTATTTTATACTCTTTATGCTTATATTGCTGGTGGCAAAAAGGGTGTTAAAGTTTTTTATAAAAACATTATCAATCCTACTTTGACTGCACTAGCTACGCAATCCTCTCTAGCAACACTACCTACTAGTTTAGAAGCAACTAGTGAAATGGGTGTTTCTAAAGACATTAGAGAAGTTGTATTGCCTATTGGTTCTACTATGAATATGCATGGTAGTGTTATGTCAGCTATTTTAAAAATTGCGTTTGTCTTTAGTTTATTTAATATACCATTTAGTGGGTTTGATATACCACTTGCCGTTATAATAAGTATTTTAAGTGGCATTGTGATGTCAGGAATTCCAGGTGGTGGACTAATCGGTGAGATGTTAATTGTTAGTCTATATGGACTACCAGCTAGTGCTTTTGCGGTTATAAGTACAATTGGCATTATTATTGATGCTCCGGCTACTGCTATTAATGTCTGTGGTAATCCAGCTAGTTCGATGCTAGTAGCTCGATTAGTTGATAAAGATAAATTTTTAGATAAACTGAATTAACTTTTCTATTGAAAAGTTTTTTTCATTTAATAAAGTATATTTTTTCTTCAACCAAAACATATAATATGGTATAATTGTATTAGGATGTGATAGTGTGAGGGTAATTATTAGTGCTGGTGGAACAGGAGGTCATATCTATCCTGCTTTAGCTATTATCGATAAAATTAAAGATATGGAACCACAAAGTGAATTTTTATATATAGGAACTCATAATCGCATGGAAAAAGATATTGTTCCTGATAAAGGTATTCCTTTTAAGACAATTGAAGTTTATGGTTTAGACCGTAAACATATATTTAAAAATATTAAAACCCTTAATTGTTTTTTTAAGGCATATAAACAATGCCTTCATATTATTAGAGAATTTAAACCTGATATTGTTATAGGAGTAGGGGGTTATGTGACTGCTCCTCTTTTGTATGCTGCTCATAAATTAAAAGTAAAAACATACATTCATGAACAAAATAGTGTTCCTGGTGCGAGTAATAAGTTTTTAGCGCGTTTTGTAGACGGTATAGGTGTTTCTTTTAAAAGTTCTTTAGAATATTTTCCAAAAAAGAAAACAACATATACTGGTAATCCATGCAGTGAAAGTGCGTTTAAAGCAGAACCTATTTTAAAAACAGAATTGGGTTTAAGTGCGAATAAAAAACTAGTTTTAATTGTTATGGGGAGTTTAGGTGCTTATCGTGTTAACAAGTATTTAAGTACTATTATTGGACAATTTGAGCATAAAGATTATGAAGTTTTATTTGTTACTGGGAAAAATGGATATGAAGAATTTACTTCTAAGAAAATACCTCATAATGTTAAGATCGTACCTTATATCAATGGGTTAACGCGTGTTATGAAACGAACAGATTTGATTGTTAGTAGAGCTGGTGCGAGTACACTAAGTGAAATTATTAGTTTGGGTATACCTAGTATTTTAATCCCTAGTCCATATGTTCCTAATAATCATCAATACAAAAATGCTCTTGATTTAGTAAAATGTGGCTCGGCACTTATGATTCAAGAAAAGGATTTGGTTGATAATATATTAGTCGAAGAAATAGATAAATTAATAAATGATGAAATAGCTTTGAAAAACATGCATAAAAAATTAAAAGAACAAATGATTTCTAATAGTGCGTCTTTGATATATAAAGAAATTCGAAAATTGATAGATAGGAAATGAATATGGATATTATAAAAGAGTTAGAAAAACTTAATATTGGTACAATTATTAAACATCCTAATATGTGTGATTATACTTCATACAAAGCTGGTGGACCGGCTCTTTGTATAGTAAGTCCTTATAATGAAACGGCACTAATATTATTAATGCGTTTTATTAAAGAGAACAATCTTAAATATAAAATAATTGGAAATTGTTCTAATTTAGTATTTGGGGATGCTTTATACGATGGTATTTTAATTCGCTTAGATGAATTTGATGCCTTGTATATAAAGAACAACATGGTTACAGTAGGTGCAGGTTATTCTTTGATGAAATTAGCGCATAAAGTATCGCATCTCGGTTTAAGTGGCTTGGAATTTGCAGCTGGTATTCCCGGAACAATTGGTGGTTCTATTTATATGAATGCAGGTGCTTATAATAGTGATATGGGATATATTGTTAATCGAATTAAAGTTTTAACACCAGAATTGCGTATTGTGACACTTTATAATAGGGATTTGGATTTTCACTATCGCACTAGTTTTCTTCAAAAAAATCCTGGCTATATTTGTTTAGAAGCAACTTTGGAACTAACTAGAGGTGATGTTAAAGAAATTCTTTCAATCATTAAAGATCGTAAAGAAAGAAGAATGCAAAGCCAACCACTTGAATTTCCTAGTGCAGGCAGTGTTTTTCGTAATCCCAAAGATAATTATGCAGGTAAATTAATTGAAGAAGTAGGTTATAAAGGTAGACGTGTTGGGGATGCAGTTGTCAGTGAAAAACACGCTAATTTTGTTATAAATGTTGGAAAAGCTAAAGGCGATGATATAAAAAAATTAATCATGGATATTAAGAAAGAAGTATTAAAAGAAAAAGGAATTGACTTAAAAATTGAACAAGAATTTGTAGAATAGGTGATATTATGAATAGTCGTGAAAAACGCAAGAACACAACTAATCTTTGTTCAACAAAAACAATCAAAAAAACAAAACGACATATTAAGTGGAAGAACATCTTTCTTTTACTTTTTTTTAGTGGTATAGTTAGTATTATTGTTTATTTTTGTTGTCAAATTAAAATTACTAATATTTATATTAAAGGTAATAATTTGCTAGCGGATCAAGAAATAATAGAAATAGCCCAACTACAAGATTATCCAAGTATCATCGATGTTTTATTAAATGCTGAAGATAGATTAAAAGAAGAACCATTAATTAATAAAGTTGATGTTATTTTAAATTTTCGCAAATTAACTATAGTTATTGATGAAAACTATCCACTTTTTTATAATACTAATCTCAATCAAAGTGTTTTATTAGATGGTAAGCAATATGAAGAAGTATATGAAGCTCCACTTTTAATTAATTATGTTCCTGATGTTATATATGATTCTTTTGTCGAAGCCATGCAAAAGGTAGATTATGAAATTATTAATCGTATTTCTGAGATAAAATATGATCCTGATGATGTTGATGATCAAAGATTTTTACTCGCGATGCGTGATGGTAATTATGTATATCTTACAATAACGAAATGGGATAATATCAATAGTTATGTTTCAATTATTAAAGAATTCCCTGATCAAAAAGGTATTTTGTATTTAAATGTAGGCAATTCTTTTGAAGTTTTTGAATGATGTTTTCATTTTATTTCTTTACCTTCGCCTAAATATATAGTATAATTAAACTATAGTGTAGGAGATGATTTAGTGAAGCAGATTTATACAAGTATTGATATTGGTTCTGATACAATTAAAGTAATTACTTGTGAATTATTCAATCAAAAACTTAATTTGTTAGCAGCTGCCCAAGCTAAATCTGAAGGCATTAAAAGAGGATTGATAGTAGATCCTAATAAGGTAGCTAAAGCAATTAAGAAAGCTATCTATGAAGTTGAGACACAATTAGGTATTAAAATTAAAAAAGTTATTACTAATATTCCAAGTTATTTTAATGAATATGCGATGGTTACAGGTGAAGTTAAAGTAGCATTGGATGAATTTGGTAATCCTGGAACAATTGATGGCAATGATATTGATCGTGTGCTTCAAGTTGCTGCTAAACCTAAAGCTACTAGTGCTAAAGAAATTGTTGCGATTTTACCGGTTGATTTTCAAGTCGATGGTGTAACAGGTATTTTAGATCCTAAAGGATATGTAGGTTCAGTTTTAAAAGTTCGAGGAATTGTTATAACAGTACCTATTAAAAATGTTTATTCAGTTTTATCATTACTTGATAATATTGGAATTGAAACAGTTGAAATCAGTATCAGTAGTATTGGCGATATTTATGCTTTAAAATCAAAAGCTATTACAAATAAAGTAGGAGCAGTTATTAATATAGGTTCAGAGACAACTACGGTTTCTTTGTATAATAAAGCGATTCCTTTAAAAAGTTCAATTATACAAATAGGGGGATTGGCAGTTGACAACGACCTTATGTATATGTATAAATTAAATAGAGAAGATGCTGTCAGGTTGAAAGAAAACTTTGCTCTAGCTTCTAAAACTAATGCGAGTGTCAGTGATTTTTATGAATGCTTTAATATCGATGGTGAAAAATTAAAATTAAATCAATATGAAGTATCTGAAGTAATTCAAGCACGTCTTGAAGAAATTATGGGGTTAATAAAACAAGAAATTGAAATATTAACTAATAGGGAACTAAGTTATGTGATTTTTACTGGTGGAGTTACTAATATGCATAATTTTAATGAAATAATAGGTGCATTTTTTGGAACTTGTGCTATAATAGGTAATGTGAAGATAGTAGGACTTAGAAATAATAAGTATAGTACTGCTATTGGAAACATGATGTATTTTATAGATAAATTAGATTTAAAGGGGAAACGTTATTCTATGCTATCTCGTGGCGATGAAGAAGAAATGTCTTCTGTTAAAAGGAATATAGCAAGTGAATCAGAAACAATGTTAGGAAAAGTATTTGGTTACTTTTTCAACGAATGAGGAGGATATTTATGATTGGACTAGAAATGGAACAATTAGCTAAAATTAAAGTTATAGGAGTAGGTGGCGGCGGTAATAATGCTGTTAACCGAATGATTGAATCAGGTGTTAAAGGCGTTGAATTTATTGTTGCTAATACCGATCGTCAAGTTTTAAATAATTCTAAAGCAGATATTAAAATTCAATTAGGTGAAGAATTAACAGGTGGTCTAGGAGCTGGTGCGAAACCTGAAGTTGGACGCGAAGCAGCTTTAGAAACAAAAGAAGAATTAGAAAAAGTTCTAGAAGGAGCTGATATGGTTTTCGTTACTTGTGGTATGGGTGGTGGAACAGGAACTGGTGCAGCACCAGTTATTGCTGATATTGCTCAACAACTTGGAGCTTTAACTGTTGGTATTGTTACTAAACCATTTTCTTTTGAAGGACGAAAGAGAATGGAAAATGCTTTATCTGGTCTAGAAGAATTAAAAAAACATGTAGATACATTGATTGTTATTCCTAATGATCGTTTGCATGAGATTATTGATAAATCAACACCACTTCTTGATTCTTTTAAAGAAGTCGATAATGTACTACGTCGTGGAGTTCAATCAATTAGTGACTTAATAGCGGTTGCTGGTCTTATTAACTTAGACTTTGCCGATGTTAAAACTATTATGGAGAAAAAAGGTAGTGCTTTAATAGGAATTGGTATGGGTGTAGGTGAAAATAGAGCTGCTGATGCTGCTCGTGAAGCTGTTTCTAGTCCTTTACTAGAAACAAGTATAAGTGGGGCAACTGATGCGATTATTAATGTTACAGGTGGTGCTAACTTAACTTTGTATGAAGTAGATGAAGCTACTCAAGTTATTCGTGAAAGCGCTAATACTGATATCAATACTATTTTTGGGGCAGTTATTAATGAAAATTTAAATGATGAAGTAATTGTTACAGTTATCGCAACTGGTTTTGAAGAAGAAGCTGAACCTTTATATCATTCTTATACGAGAAGAGAAGGGTTGAAAGAACAGACAAGTGATGATGATAGAAGTAGTACGTCACAATTAGATATTCCTTCATTCTTAAAGAAACGTGGTTTTTAAAAATGAACAATTTTGTTCATTTTTTTGTTATGTATGATATAATTAAAAAGGAGGGTAGGAAATGAAAAAGAAAATAGTAGGTTTATTAATGATTTTTACGAGTTTATTTAGTTTAACGGGATGTGGTGCAGATGTCACTTTGGATTTAGAACAAATTAAAATAGATTTAGAAAATCTAAAGACTGATCAAGTTAATCGAGTTAATATTGCACAAAGTATTGCAAATAGTGAATATATGACTAATCTTGTTGATGTTTACGAATATGATCTAGAAGAATATGGTTTAACTAAAGACTATATTAGTTTTGAAGAAGATAATTATGATTTTAGTTTTGGTGTTAATGAAGATGCTACTAATGCATATTTTGTTGGAAATATCGAAGATGAGAAACTAATAACAGAATTAGATAATTATTTTTCACAATATAATTCTTATAAAACAGATAAAATAGGTGATTATACTATCTATGTTGCTTCTACTAATGACGATGAAGTTTTAAAAAAAGCAAATGAAGATGCTTACTCTAATGTTTATAATAACTTAATGTATGCCGAAAATACTACTTCATTAAATATTTCTTCTGATTTAGTTAGTGAATACTTAATCGCAACACCAATGTTTATTACAAGTGCTGAACAATATATTATTATTAAACCTGAAGATGGAAAAAAGGAAGCAGTTAAGTCTTTAATGGATGTTTATATGACTAGTCTACAAACCCAATGGGATTTGTATTTACCAGCACAAGCTAAACTTGTGCGTGAGCGTGAAGAAGTAGAAATTGGTAATTATTTAGTTTACATAATTTCTAGTGCAAATGATAAAGTTTTAGATGTTATAAATAGTAATAAAAAATAGAGATTTTTCTCTATTTTTTGGTATAATAAATATAGTTAGGATGATGTTATGGTTTTCAGTAGTATTCCTTTTTTATTTTTCTTTTTACCACTATTTTTAATAGTTTATTATTTAGTTCCTTTTAAGCGTAAAGGAATTATGTGGAAAAATATAGTTCTTTTGATTGGAAGTTTAATTTTTTATGCTTGGGGCGAACCAATTTATATTGGTCTTATGCTTTTTTCTAGTTTAGTTGATTTTTATAATGGTAAGATGATTAATAAATATTGGCATGAACCTAAAATCAAAAAATTATTTTTAGTCATATCTATTATTATTAATTTAAGTTTATTAGGTTTTTTTAAATATGCTGATTTTATAATTGCTAATATAAATAATATATTTAATCTATCAATACAACCTTTAAATTTAGGATTGCCTATTGGTATTAGTTTTTTTACTTTTCAAACAATGAGTTATAGTATTGATGTTTATCGCGGGAAAGTAAATTATGAAAAAAGTTTTTCTACTTTTATGACATATGTTTGTATGTTTCCCCAATTAATAGCTGGCCCAATCGTTCGTTATGAGACGGTTAGTGAAGAATTACATCATCGCAAAATTAATTATAGTTTATTTAACCAAGGTGTAATTCGTTTTCTTCAAGGTCTTTTTAAAAAAGTTTTAATCGCTAACAATATAGGTTTATTATGGCACGAAGTATCTACAATACCATCGCTTGAATTAACATTAGTTATGACATGGTTAGGTATTTTAGCTTTTGCTTTACAAATATATTTTGATTTTAGTGGTTATTCAGATATGGCAATTGGACTAGGTAAAATGTTAGGATTCCATTATTTAGAAAACTTCAATTATCCATATATTGCTAAAACAATTACTGATTTTTGGCATCGTTGGCATATAAGTTTATCTAGTTTTTTTAAAGACTATGTATATATACCATTAGGTGGATCACGTGTTAGTAAAATAGTTAATATTCGTAATATATTAATTGTCTGGTTATTAACTGGTTTGTGGCATGGAGCAAGTTGGAATTTTGTTTTATGGGGATTATATTTTGGTATCATTCTTTTAATTGAAAAATTTGTTATTGCGAAATGGTTAAAAAGACAAAACAATGTTGTTAAACATGCTTATACTATTATATTATTGTTGATTGGTTGGGCTATTTTTGCATCTAGTGATATGCTATATCCTAAAGAATATCTATTGACAATGTTTTTTGGTTTTGACCGCTTTATCAGCACTAAAACAATTTATTATTTTTGTTCTTATTTTTTAATTATTGCGATTGGTATTTTATTTTCAACACCGCTTTATTTAAAAATTACTAATTGGTTAAATAATGTTACTAATCCTAAATTAAAACTTATCTATTCTTTAATTTTTATTATTATATATATGTTATTGTTTGTAATTAGTGTTGCTTACTTAGTAAGTGATACATATAATCCTTTTTTGTATTTTAGGTTTTGAGGTGGCATATGGAAAAAAATAAATATTTTCGTCTTATCGGTATTTTTTTCAGTATTTTAGTTTTATTTTTTATCTTGACTTTTAGTTTTAATATAAATCACAATTTTAGTGAAAATGAAAATCGTTATTTACAAAGTTTTCCTTCTTTTTCCTGGGATTCTTTTACTAGTGGAAAATATATTAAACAATTAGAA
The DNA here is from genome assembly GCA_944368875.1 of uncultured Bacilli bacterium. Lineage (GTDB taxonomy): Bacteria > Bacillota_I > Bacilli_A > RF39 > UBA660 > CALVXF01. Next base: position 9,237 of record CALVXF010000052.1, on the reverse strand, counting down.
AATTTTATAACTGATCATTTTTCTTTTCGTGATTTCTTTATGGGGATTAAAAGCGAAGTCGAAATATTATTAGGTAAGACAAAAATTAATAGTGTTTTTTTAGGTAGTGATGAGTATTTATTAGAAGATTATAATTTACCTACTAATACAGAACGCTTTATTAATGTTTTAAATAGTTTTTATTTACGAAATAAACATATTAATAATAATCTAATGCTTGTTCCTACAAGTATTAGTATTAATAGTTCTAAATTACCTCTTTTTGCCAGTTACTACAGTCAATTTGAAACTATCGATGAGATTTATCAAAATATTAGTTTTGCTTCAATTGATGTAAGAGATACTTTGTTAGAACACAATAATATATATCCTATGTATTATCGTCTTGATCATCATTGGACAACTTATGCAGCTTATTATGCATATGTTTCATATTGTGAAGCTAATTCTTTATCTTATTTAAGTATTAATGATTATTTAATTACAGAAGTTACTGATGATTTTAATGGTACTTTGTATTCTAAGACGAATATTTATAATTATCAACCTGATAGTATATATTTATTTACACCCAAAACACAAACAGATATCAAAGTAGAGTATGTAAAAGGTGAGGAAGTTATTACTTCAGATTCAATGTATGTCTATAGTTATTTAGAAACCAAAGACAAATATTCTTTCTTTTTAGATAATAATGTTCCACTTATTAAAATAACTAATAATAAAAATAACAATAATAAGAAATTATTAGTTATTAAAGATAGTTACGCTAATAGTTTAATTCCTTTTTTAACATATAATTATCAAGAAATTCATGTAATAGATCCGCGCTATTACAAAAATAGTATTACTGAATATATCAAAACATATGAAATTACAGATAGTTTGTTTTTATATAATATGAATACTTTAGATACTGATACTGGTATTTATAGTATTAATTAATTTATGGATATTTAATTGACAAAACTATTTTTATTTATATAATATTACTTGGCACATATGATTGTATAAAGGGGTGTTACTATGAAAAGGAAGAAAAAGCTAAAAAAAGCTAGAACAAATCGTGAGATTAAAGAATTATTGAAAAATATCGAACAACTAGATTTGTTATATCATAGATTATGGGATACAGTTGATTATCATTCTTTTCAACAAGATATAAATATAATATATAAATATTTATATAGACACTTTAGAAACTTAATTAAGATAATAAATAAATATATTAAAAAATGTTTTGCCTATTATCAAAAAGAAGTTAAAACTAAAAATAGGGTTAAAAAAGTTAGTGAAAAAGATAATTTAAATTCAATTAAAAATGTTGGTTGGGATAATATTGCTTTATATTTCTTAATCGCTTTTACAATTGGCCTTTTTGTAGGTTATATACCTTTTATTGGAACAAGTAAAGAAAAAAAAGAAGTTGCGATTAACAAAAGCTGTGATTATTCACAGTGGCAAGAAGTAGAAAGCCAATATTGTTTTGTTAATAGTGATGGTAGCGGTTATGAAGGAGAAACCGTTAAATATGTAATCGATTCTAACAACGGAGAATGTAAAAAATATATAAGAGGGAAAACCTGTAATTAAGGAACCTTATTAAATACTTAGAATAATATATAGTAAGATGAAGTTTGCAAATATTTTAAAAATAGAGTATAATACTGACTTGTCGGGACGAATATACACTAGTTATGTCGAATTAGAAGACAAGTAGAAGAGTTTTTGTTATCTTAATCATAAGGAGGACTTATGATTAAGAAAGAATCTTTGTATAGTTTATTTGATGAGATGATAGGGAATATCACTTATATTAAAATAGCTACTTGTTTTCTTGAAAAAGACAAGTAGTTTTTTGTATACATGTATCATTGACAAATTGCTATTATTTTGAGAAAATAGTTATGAGAATATGAGGTGGTATTATGTATCAAGATCGTATTACTTTGACAAGTAAAGATATTTTAGAAAAAGAATTCAAAATCGATACAAGAGGTTATCGACCACAAGAAGTTGATAAGTTTCTTGATCTTATAATCAGTGATTATGAAGAATTTATATCTTTACTTAAAGAAGCTGAAAATGATCGCAAAGAAGTGCTTGAAGAAAATATGAAATTAAAGCAAGAAATTCGTGCCCTAAGAACTAAATTAGATATTATGAAAGAAAGCGCAACTGGCGAAGTCAGCAGTGCTGATGTTTTAAGAAGGTTGTCTAATTTAGAAAAAATTATTTATGGGAAAGAATAATATTCGGACAAACGCTGTATTTTAAATATAGAGGAAAGTCCATGCTCGCACAATCTGTGATGATTGTAGTGTTTGTGCAAAGGGAAAAAATAACCTTTGGTAGTTTTTAACTAACGACGAGAAGTGACCTATGATGGTTAACCTCATAAAGTGCCACAGAAACGAGTCTTCTAGGAATGGAAGAATGAAACGAGGTAAACTCCGCAAGCGAGAAACCTAAATTATGGTAAGGGAACCTAATAGATGCGAAAGATAAGTATCTATAGGATCGAGCAATCGATAGATAAATGTTTGTCATCTAGAAATAGAAACAGAACATGGCTTATAGAATATTATTTTTTTCATTTTAAATGAAAGTGGGTGTACTCTTTGAAAGAGATTGGCGAAAGGTTAAGAGAAACTCGTGAAAGCATAGGAGTTTCCATTGACGAAGCGGCCGAGGATTTAAAATTAAGACCTTCCCAAATCGAAGCTTTAGAAGCTGGTAATATTGAAAATTTTAAAGATATTTATTATCTTAAATATTTTATTAGAGATTATTCTAAATATTTGGGTCTTAATTATGAAGATATGATAGATGAATTTAATGAATATTTATTTGATTACACTTCTAAAATCTCAATTGAAGATATCAAAAAAAATAAACAGGAGTTATTAGAAGAGCCAAAAGGTGAAAAGACTATACATTCGCCTTATACAATTGAACATAAAAAAGAATTTCGTCTTTCAAAACGTATAATTTTAATTATTGTTTCAATTATAATTTTAATAGGTTGTATTTTAGCTTATAATGAATATATCAGAAAAGATGATAAACCTAGTGAAAGTGTTGTTATGCAAACACTTTAAAAAGTATGTAAGTTATATTGAAGGAGAAAATTATGAATTTACCAAATAAATTAACTATTTTACGTATTTTAATGTCGTTAGTAATTATTTTTGTATTATTATTTCCATTCGATACAGCGGGAATCGAAATGCCAATGTTATTTATAAGTGAAAAAATTGTCGTAGATATAAAATACATTATTGCAGGTATATTATTTATCATTGCATCACTTACGGATTTCGTTGATGGTTATTTAGCTCGCAAATGGAATATGGTAACAGATTTTGGTAAAATGATTGATGCGATTGCTGATAAAATTTTGGTTAACAGCGTTTTAATCATTTTAGCTTCAACTGGATTTATTCATCCAATTATACCTGTTGTCATTGTTCTACGTGATAGTGTTGTCAATTCAATTAAAATGATTGCTGGATCAAAAGGAAAAGTTGTAGCTGCTATTAAAAGTGGAAAACTAAAAACTGCTTGTTTGATGGTGGGAATCGCACTTACTTTATTTTATAATTTACCATTTGAATTATGGAATTTAAAAGTTTCTGATTTCTTGTTAATTCTTGCTTGTGTTTTATCAATTATAAGTGGTATTTCTTACTATAATATGAATAAACATCTAATTTTTGATAGCAATGATAAAGAAGAAAAAGTAGAAATTTAAATATAATTAAGATTAAAACAGTATTAACTATTAAGAAAGTTAATATTGTTTTTTTATTTTATTATTGTTAAAATATTGTTGTTATGACCAAACAGACACTAACGAACAAATGTTTGCAAAAACTATTGACAAACATCTTAAAATAATATACAATTGAAATATAATCAATAAGGAGGATACAAAATGGTTAAACCAACAACTAATGATAAAACATTAGAACAAGTACTTTTAGATATTGAAAAACAATTTGGTAAAGGAGCCGTTATGAAATTAGGCGATCATCAAAATCGTCATATTGATGTTATCCCAAGTGGTTCAATATCTCTAGATATCGCAATGGGGATAGGTGGTTATCCCAAAGGACGAATAATTGAAATTTATGGACCTGAATCTAGTGGTAAAACAACATTTGCTTTGCATGCAATTGCCGAAGCTCAAAGATTAGGAGGACGTGTTGCTTTTATCGATGCGGAACACTCACTTGATCCTAAATACGCGGCTAATTTAGGTGTCAACACTGATGAACTTATTTTAAGTCAACCTGATAATGGTGAACAAGCTTTAGAAATTTGTGAGGCTTTAGTGCGTAGTGGAGCTATTAGTGTAGTAGTTATTGACTCAGTTGCTGCTTTAGTACCACAAGCAGAAATAGAAGGTGAAATGGGGGATTCTCATGTTGGATTACAAGCCCGTTTGATGTCCCAAGCTTTACGAAAACTATCTGGGGTTATTAACAAAACAAATACAATTTGTATTTTTATCAATCAGTTACGAGAAAAAGTAGGTGTTATGTTTGGTAATCCTGAAACAACACCAGGTGGTCGTGCTTTAAAATTCTATGCTTCAGTTAGATTAGAAATAAGAAGAAGTGAACAAATTAAAATAGGTAATGAAATTGCTGGAAATAAAACAAGTATTAAAGTTGTTAAAAATAAAATGGCGCCACCTTTTAAAACATGTACAGTTGATATTATGTATGGTCAAGGTGTTTCTCATGAGGGAGAAATTGTTGATCTAGCAAGCGAAATAGGTGTTTTAGAAAAAACTGGTGCTTGGTACGCATATAATGGTGAAAAATTAGGTCAAGGCAAAGAAAATGTTAAAGAACTATTAAAAACAAATATTAAATTGTGTGAAGAATTAGAAGATAAAGTTCGTAAGCATTTTGGTATTAATAAAGAAAAAAGAGAAAAATAATTTTCTCTTTTTAAATATTTACATACTTTTCACATCATGATTGACATATTGTTGAAATAATCGTAAAATGTAAGTAGGGTGATGTACCCTATATTATAATTTAAAAATGGAGGTTTATATGGATAGTAATATGATGTTCTCCATTTTATTAGTACTTATTGGGATATTTGTTGGAATTATAATTATGTTTGTCCTTAATTATTTTAAAGGAAACTTAGCTGGTAAAAAAGCAGAACTTCTTCTTGATAAAGCACGTAAAGAAGGCGAAAAAGCGAAAAGAGACTTCTTATTAGAAGCAAAAGAAGAAGCACATAGATTAAAAAATGAAATGGAAAAAGAATTGAAAGAACGAAAAGCAGAAGTAAAAGAATCAGAAGAACGTATGCTTGCTCGTGAAGCCAATTTGGAAAAAAGAGATCAAACTTTACAAAATAAAGAATCTATGCTGGAAGAAAAAGAAAATAATTTAATTAATAAACAAAGAGCAATCCAAGAAGAACAAAGTAAAGTGGAAGAATTAAAAAAAGAACAAATTGAACAATTAGAAAAAATAAGTGGTTTAAGTAAAAAAGAAGCTCGCGAAATGGTTCTAAAAAAAGTTGAAGAAATGATGAATTTAGAAATTGCTAGTTTGATTAAAGATCGCGAAGCTGAAGCATTATTAGAAGTTGATAAGAAAGCTAAAACGATGTTGGTGGAAGCTATGCAAAAATATGCTGCTGATGTTTCCAATGAACAAACGGTTACAGTTGTCAATTTACCTAATGATGAGATGAAAGGCCGTATAATTGGACGTGAAGGACGCAATATTAGAACAATTGAAGCAGTTACAGGCGTTGATTTGATTATTGATGATACACCTGAGGCAATTGTTTTAAGTAGTTTTGATCCATATCGTCGTGAGATAGCACGTCTTACAATTGAAAGTTTAATTAAAGATGGACGTATTCATCCAGCACGTGTTGAAGAATTATATGAAAAGACTAGTAATGATTTAAAAAATCGTATTCGTGAATTAGGCGAAGAAGCACTATTTCAATTGGGAATTACAAAAGTTGAACCAGAATTAGTCAATATTTTAGGAAAACTTAATTTCCGTACAAGCTATGGCCAAAATGCTTTGAAGCATTCAATCGAAGTTGGAGAATTAGCTGGTATTATAGCTAGTGAATTAGGTGAAAATATTGCTCTAGCAAAAAGAGCTGGTTTATTCCATGACATAGGAAAAGCAATTGACCATGAAATTGAAGGTTCACATGTTGATTTAGGAGCTGATATAGCTAAAAAATATCATGAAAGTGATACAGTTATTAATGCTATTATGTCACATCATGGCAACCATGAAGCAACTAGTGTTATATCTGTTATTGTAGCTATAGCTGATGCTTTAAGTGCATCTAGACCAGGTGCTCGTAATGATTCATTAGAAAACTATGTTAAACGTTTAAAAGATTTAGAAAATATTGGTAATAGTATTGAAGGAGTCGATAAGACTTACGCTGTTCAAGCTGGTCGTGAATTACGTGTTATTGTTAAACCTGAAGAAATCGATGATTTAGCTTCATATAAAGTAGCACGTGATATTAAAAATCGCATTGAAGAAGAAATGCAATATCCTGGTACTATTAAAGTTACAGTTATAAGAGAAACAAGAGCTGTTGAAGAAGCCAAATAAAAGCACTAAAATGAAGTGCTTTTTTTTATCGATAGCGATAGTAATATGGTTGCGCATAATAATAATTATTGTATTGATAAGGAATAGGTTGTGGATATACGCAATTATAACAAGGACGATTGTTATAAAATGCCGGAGCTACTAGTGCTCCAGTTACACCACCTAATAAAAAAGGTCCTAGAAAAGGAAAAAAGCGTTCATCATTAGAGTCACTATAATTATTATTTGAATTACGCACTTGACTTGGATAAAAGTATGGATAATTATATTTTGAATACATATTTTTACTCCTTTCATAGTATACTATGAATGTTAGAAAGAATGGTGCACTATGTTAGATAAATTGGTTAATACAATAGTAGATTATAGTTTGGAAGTAAAAAAAGATGAAAAGGTTTTAATAACAACTTATCCTGAAGCAAAAGATCTAAACTTAAAACTAGTTGCGAAAATTATTGATGTCGGAGCTATACCAGTAGTTAAACTATTAGATAGTGAAATAGATAGTCTAATCATGGAAAAATCACAAGATAATCGTGTTTCTCTTTTAGCTAAGCTAGCAGAAGAAGAAGTTACTAATTACGATTGTTTTATCAAAATTAGATATTTATTAAATGACTATGAAACTAAAGATACAAATAAACATCTATTAAAAAAAATAGGAGATGCTACAATTGCTAGTGATGATGTTAGAATTAATAATCGAAGATGGGTATTACTTAATTATCCAACAACTTTAGATGCTTATAAAAATAAAACATCTAATCGTAAACACTATGAATATGCATTAGCTGCAATGACATTTGATTATGCCAAAATGAAAGATGATATGCAATCACTTAAAGAACTAATGGAGAAAACCGACAAAGTAAGAATTGTAGCTAAGAATACTGATCTTACATTTAGTATTAAAGATATTCCAGTCGTTCCTTGTGTTGGTAAATCTAATTTACCAGATGGGGAAATTTATACTGCCCCAGTTAAAGATAGTGTTGAAGGTTACATTACATACAATACTCCATGTCCTTATCAAGGAAATGTTTATCATGATGTTAGATTAGAATTTAGTAAAGGACAAATCGTTAATTGTACTTGTCAAGAAGATGTAATTTCCTTAAAAGAAATATTTGATACTGATCAAGGAGCACGATATATTGGCGAATTTTCATTAGGTCTTAATCCTTTAATAAAAAAACCAATGGGTGATATTTTATATGATGAAAAAATAATTGGCTCAATCCATTTTACACCAGGCAGGGCATATAAAGACGCATTTAATGGCAATATAAGTTCTATTCATTGGGATATGGTTTTATTAGAACCAGACATATATTTTGATGATGTATTAATTAGAAAAAAAGGAAAATTTGTCATTGAACAATTAAAACATTTAAATTACGAATAAAAAAGGACTTCACTCGTATAATTAAATGGGTGAAGATATGAGAAAAGGATTAGAAAGAATTGGCCTACTAGCGCTTTTATTAATAAGTTTTATATATACGGAAAAAACCATAAATGTAATTAAAGAAAATGATGATTTGATGATTGAAATAAAAGATAAAAGCGCAAACTATTTAGTTGAACCAATAGAAGCTTTAGTTATAGATGATACATTTATACCTGGTATAAGTGGTCAAGAAGTAGATATAAACAAAAGCTATAAAGAGATGAAAAAAGTAGGTATCTTTACAGAATCTTTAATTGTTTATAAAGAAATAAAACCAGAAGAAGTAATTAATAAAAATTTAGATAAATATATAATTAGTGGTAATAAAGATAAGAATATGGTATCACTTCTTTTTCTCATAAGAGCTGATAGTGATATTAATTCCTTGACTAGTATATTAGATAAAAACGAAACAGAAGCAAGTTTATTTGTCGATGGTATGTGGTTAGAAGCTAACAATGATTTAATAATTGATGTTGCTTCTAAATATGAAATTGGTAATTTGAGTTATGATGGGGATTATACTAATGCTTCTTTTCCGTGGATGGATATAGTAATTAAAAATGCAATTAATCAAGGTTATACATATTGTCTAATGTTAGATAAAAATAAAGAATATTTAGATGTATGTGAAATTAATAACAATCCTACAATTATGCCAAATATCTATATTAAGAATAATAGTCTAGCCACTTTAAAAAGAGAAATTACGAGTGGAAGTTTAATCGCAATTGAAGTTAATGATAATACTTTAAATGAATTACCAAGCGTTATCAGCTATATAAAAAGTAAAGGTTATAACATATCTAACTTAAAAGAACATCTATTAGAATAATAATTATAACTTCAATAAGATAACTATTAAAAAGAAAGACTAACTTTCTTTTTTTAGTATAAGTCAATTAGAGTCTTACTCAAAAAAATGTAAAACTATGTGTTACTCAAAAAAATGTAAAACCACAGAAATATATGAAGACAAGATTAAAAAATTAATGTTAATTATTGGTTGGGATTACATTTTAGATAATAGTAAAGAAATTAATTGTAGCTTAAAAAAAATTAAAGAGATTGGTAAAAAATATGATATTTGTGTACTAACAAAAATTAATTCCATAGAAGAACAGAATGCAAAAATTAAATTTTTACAAAAAAATAATATAG
>CALVXF010000051.1 GCA_944368875.1 uncultured Bacilli bacterium | reverse complement strand
GGGTTAATATTCAATTTGGGTGTGATAAGTTTTGTACTTATTGTATTGTTCCTTATACGCGTGGTAAACAAAGAAGTAGAAAGCATGAAGATATTTTAAAAGAAGTTGAAGAATTAATTAAGAATGGTTATCAAGAAGTTACTCTTTTGGGCCAAAATGTCAATGCTTATGGAAAAGATTTGAGTAATTACTACACGATGGCTGATTTACTTAGAGATGTTGCTTTAACAGGTATTAAACGTGTTCGTTTTGTGACGAGCCATCCTTGGGATTTTTCTGATGAAATGATCGATGTAATTAGTAAATACGATAATATTATGCCTTATATTCATCTACCACTTCAATCAGGATCTGATCGTATTTTAAAACTTATGGGGCGTAGATACACTAAAGAAGCTTATTTAGAATTATTTAATAAACTAAAAAGTAAAATACCAAATTGCGCGATTACAACGGATATTATTGTTGGTTTTCCTGGTGAAACAGATACTGATTTTGAAGATACCTTAGATGTCGTTAGAGAATGTCAATTTGATAGTGCTTTTACATTTATCTTCTCACCTAGGGAAGGTACTCCAGCTTCCAGAATGAATGATAGCGTTTCTCTAAAAGAAAAAGAAGAACGTCTATATAAATTAAATGATTTAGTAAATAAATATGCTCGCCTAAAAAATGAAGCTTATCAAGATATGGTTGTTCCCGTATTATTAGAAGGTGTGAGCGAAAAAGATAGTAGTTGTCTAATGGGTTATACAAATACAATGAAACTTGTCAATGTTAAGTGTTCACAAACTTATTTAGGACAAATTGTCAATGTCAAAATCAATTCTGTTAAGACTTGGAGCATGGATGGAGAAATAGTTTTATAAACTATTTTTTTTTGATATAATGGTGGTGGTGATATCATGACTAAAAAAGATTATATAACTAAGAAAGATGAGTTTATTATAAAAGAATATAAAGATAAAAAAATTACAGTTCGTGATTTACAATTACATATATTAGAGATAATGGATGAAATAGATCGCATTTGTCGAAAAAATGATATTAAATATGCACTACATGCTGGAAGTGCTTTAGGAGCAATTAATTATCATGGTTTTATTCCTTGGGATGATGATATCGATGTTATTATTGCTAAAGAAGATTATTTGCGTTTTATTGAAGTATTAAAAAGAGACTTGAATTATGATAAGTTTGATTTTCAATGTTTTCAAACAGATAAAAAATATAATGTTTTAATTCCTAATATGAAGATTAGAAAAAAAGATACTTATATTGAAGAAGTCAATTTTTTACTTAAAAATCGCTGTCAAGGTTCAAACGGGGTTTTTGTTGATATATCTTGGTATGCTGGGGTTAGTGAAAATAAGTTGATCGATCAACTTTATCGCACTAGTATTAAACTATTAATGCCTATCATGGTTTTATTAGATAATATTGGCATTAATCCACTACCATTTAAATATTTAGTAGAAGGGATTGCTAATCATTATGCTAAAGTCAACCATAATAGTAAATATGTAAGTCAAACAATAGCTATTCCTTGGGAAAAGTTTATGCATGAACCTATTTTTAAAAGAGAAGATATCTTTCCTTTTAAAGATTGTGAGTTTGAAGGAAGAACTTATATGACCTATAACAATCCTATGGCTGTTGTTCATAAGTGGTATGGAGTTAATTGTACTAAAAAATGGAATGGTCACGAATGGATAGAAACATATCCTATTGAAAAAAGACATACTAAACATGTTCGTAATTTAAATTTAGAGAGTAATGAAATACCTAATAATGAATAGGTATTTTTTTCACAAAAAAAACATATTTTACCCATTTTTTATTCACATATATTTTTTATTCTTTTAAAGAAGGGAGAAAAATACAACAACCCAAAATAATATTACTGATAATTTTGGTGGCGAAGGGTTTAATCGTCCGGGCTTTGAGCAAAATAGACAAGAAGAAAATGTCGAAATGATTGATCCAAACCAAGACTATGTCGATTTTTTAATAGTTAAAACAGATTTAGTGACAATTATAGAGTTATTTGGTATAAGCTTGCTGTTGACTATTGTCAGTGGGACAGTTGCAGTTATGTTTGTCAATAAATATGAACCAAATAAGATACTTCAAAATAGAGGATAGGTGATAAAGTGACAATATTGGAAGTTAAAAATTTGAATTTTAGTTATGATGGTGATAATCTAGTTTTAAAAGATTTGAATATGTCTTTTGAAACAGGAATTCTTTATGGTATATATGGTAAAAGTGGTGCTGGAAAGACAACTTTGTTATCTGTTTTAGCAGGACTTGAAAAGACCAAAGATGGCGAAATATTATATATGGGAGATGATATTGACCATATTAGTCGTGAAAAATATCGTTCTAGTAATGTGGGAATTATTTTTCAATCTTATAATTTATTGCCTCAATTTACAGCTTTAGAAAATGTAATTTAATTATTACATTTTTATTTTGAAAACTTTTTGTTCATTTTTTGTACTTTAGCATATACTAAAGTAAGAGGTGAGATTATGGCTGCGTTTAAAGAAATTGTTACTAAGGCAGTTGTTGGAAAGGGTAAAAAATATTTTAAAAATAATTATACTATTGAAGCAAGTGATACACCTACAACAGTTTTGGGCTGTTGGGTAATAAATCATAAGTTTAAAGGATATAAAACAGGTGAAAAAGTAGGTGTAGATGGATCATATGATGTAAATATTTGGTACTCTTATGAAAATGACAGTAAAACTTCTGTTATTAATAAACGTGTTGATTATAATGATACTTTTAATGTCAAAGTTAAGAGTGATGCTGATATAACAGGTGATACGGAAGTTATTGTTCGTGCTTTAAAACAACCAACTTGTAGTAAAGTTGAAATTTTAGATGGTGGTATTATAAGTTTTGATATTGAAAAAGAATTAGGTGTAGAATTAGTTGGCGAAACAAAATTTAAAATAGGCGTAGAAGAAGATGAAGAACCATGGGAAGAAATTGTAGATGATATTACACCTGAAGAAAAAGAAGCACTGGATAATGTTGATGAAAATTATCTATAGTGTCAACCTAAAATAGTTGACACTTCTTTTTTAATGTGTTACAATTATGAACAGAAATGGAGGTTATTATGGCAGTAAAATTAAGATTAACAAGATTGGGTGCTAAAAAAAGACCTGTTTATCGTGTAGTAGCTGCAGATTCTAGAACAGCAAGAGATGGTAAGGTTATTGAACAAATTGGTTTTTATAATCCTCTAACAGAACCTGCTGAAATAAAAATTGATACAGAAAAAGCTTTGAAATGGTTAAATAATGGAGCTGAACCAACTGACACAGTACGTAATTTGTTAAAACAAGCTGGTGTTTTAAAAGCAAGACATGAAGCAAAATCGACAAAGAAAAGTGGTAAATAGTTATGAATTTAGTGGAATTAACAACTCATTTAGTTAAGAGTGTTACAAAAGAACCAGATATGGTTGCTGTTAAGCAGTTTACAGATGAAGATGGAGTAATCATTATCGAAGTTTTAGTTAATGAATCTGATATGGGAACTGTTATAGGAAAAGGCGGTGCAATTGCTAATTCAATTAGAACTATTGTGCAAGCAGCTGCTTATGTTAATGGCAATGTTAAGGTAAAAATAAATATTGATTCTTTTTAGAAGCGTTAGCTTCTTTTTTGTTGTAAAATTGTCTTTTTTGTATTATACTTGTATTAGGTGAAAATATGAAAACAAGAATTGTTAGTGCATTTATTTTGCTATTAATTTTAGTTCCTATTTTATTTAAAGGTGGAATTGCCTTTAATATAGCAGTATATTTAATTGCTTTACTTGGATTAAAGGAGTTTTTAGATATCAAACAAACGAAGAAGAAATTACCTTCTTTTGTCGTTTTTATATCATATATAATGCTTACTTTATTTATGTTGTCAGATACTCAACAAGAAAGCTTTATTTATGCTGTTGATTTTCGTGTTGTTGCAGCTTTATTTATAACATATTTATTACCTGTTGTTATGTTTCATGATCAAAACAAATATAGTGTAAATGATGCTTTTTATTTGATAGGTGGCTTGTTCTTCTTAGGTACAAGTTTTCATACTTTTGTTTTATTGCGTAATGTCAGTATGGAAATTGTTATATATTTACTTTTGATTGCTATTTGTACAGATACTTATGCTTATATTACCGGTTATTTAATTGGTAAACACAAATTATTAGAAACAATTTCTCCTAAAAAGACTTGGGAAGGCATGATTGGTGGAACTATTTTTGGTACTCTGATTCCTGCTTATTATTATTTTTTAGTTATCAATAGTGATATAAAAATAACAATTATTTTGGGTATGAGTTTATTTTTAAGTATTATCGGCCAATTTGGTGATTTGGTTTTCTCAAGTATTAAACGCTATTTTAATATTAAAGATTTTTCTCATTTGATTCCTGGTCATGGTGGGGTTTTAGATCGCTGTGATAGTTTGATTTTTATTGCCTTAGGTTTTATGTTTTTTATAGTTATTTTATAAATAGGAGGAAATTATGGTTTTTATAACATTTATTTATTTTGCTTTTGTTTTGGGAATTACGGTTTTAATTCATGAATTTGGGCATTTTTTATTTGCCAAAAGAGCAGGTATTTATGTTTATGAATTTAGTATAGGCATGGGACCAAAACTATTTGATTTTCATCGTAAAAATGATGAAACAGTTTATTCAATTAGATTATTGCCTATTGGTGGATATGTTTCGATGGCTGGTGAAGAGATAGATGCTGATGATGATGTTCCGGTTGAAAAACGTCTATATGCTAAAGCATGGGGACAAAGATTTATGACAATCGTTGCCGGTGTTTTATTTAACTTTTTACTAGCAATCGTTATCTTTTTTATAATTGCTTTAGTTGTTGGCGCTACCCAAAATACTGTTTATGTTGGTAGTGTTGATCAAGATTTACCTGCTGGCGAATATTTAGATGAAGGGGATATTATTACTAATATCAATGGTAAAAAAATAACTTCACCTGATTATTTAAGTTTACAGTTAGCTTTGATAGAACCAAGTTCTGAATTAGAAATTACGGTAAAAAAAGAAAATGGTGATACAAAGTCATATACAATAGTTCCATCTAAAGTGACAATTGATGGACAGGAAACTTATAAGTATGGCTTCGGTATTACAACGGAAGTTGAAAAAGGCTTATTGCCAGCTATAGAATACGCATTTGTTAAAACCTATAATTTATTAGAACAAATGGTTTTAATCATTTTTTACCTATTTACAGGTCAGTTAGGTCTTAATGCTTTATCTGGACCAATAGGGATATTTAATGTTGTTGGTCAAAGCGCTGAAGCTGGATTTATAAATGTTGTTTACCTAATTGGTTATATTAGTGTAAATGTAGGTTTTATTAATATTTTACCAATTCCAGCATTTGATGGTGGAAGATTATTGTTTTTAATTATTGAAAAAATAAAGGGGAAACCTGTCAGCCCAAAAGTTGAAAATACGATTCATGCGATTGGGTTTGCTTTCTTAATTTTACTTATGTTAATTGTTACATGGAATGATATAATTAGATTTTTTTAATAGGGAGGAAAAACATGTCGTGCTTACAAGTTCGTAGTGTGATTTGTGATTTTTGTCCTAATTATGATTTAATAATTGATTATGTTGACAACGATGTTTTAACGCAAGATATTGTCAATGAATATCGTCATTTTTTGACAAGTAATAACGATTTAGCTGATATTCATCATCTTGATTTCATTGTTGGTCAATATGTTAAGGATGATAAATTTTATAATTTTGTTCATCATAATCAAATAGAGTTTAATGATAAATTTGTTTTTGTTTTAGATATGCTTAACTGCATGTATCAGAAATATGAATGTGTTAAACATAACGATACAAATGAAACTAAATGGTTGTAGGAGGAATATATGTTAAAAGTAGAACATGTTACTAAGTATTATGGTGATTTTTGTGCTGTTGACGATTTGTCATTTGAAGTTAAACCAGGTGAAATATTTGGCCTTTTAGGTGTCAATGGTGCTGGTAAAACAACGACTTTTAGAATGATTATGGGGTTACTTGATATTACAAAAGGAAATATTACTTTAGATGGCGAGAAAATCGATTATAATGTGACTGATAAAATCGGCTTTTTAACAGAAGAAAGAAGTTTATTAACTAAACTCACAGTTATGGAACAAGCAATTTTTTATGGTACTTTAAAAAGTATGAGTAGACAACAAATTGAATCACGTTTAGATGATTTATTAGAAAAGTTTGAAGTAAGTGAATACAAATATAAAAAAATAAAAGAATTATCTAAAGGTAATCAACAAAAAATTCAATTTATTTTAGCTGTTTTAAACAAACCTAAATTATTAATTTTAGATGAACCATTTAGTGGTTTAGATCCATTCAATGTTGAAATGTTTAAAAAAGAAATTATTGAAATGTCTAAAGAGGGAAGCATGATTATTTTTTCATCACATCGTATGGAACATGTTGAATTGTTTTGTAAAAAATTGGTTATTTTACTACATGGTAAAAGTGTTTTAGCTGGTGAATTAAAGAAGATAAAAGAAAGTTATCAAAAGAAAAACATAGTTATTAATGGCGATGTTGCAGTAGCTGATTTAAAAGATATTAAAGGTGTTTTAGAAGTAAAAGAGGAAGCTAATGATATCGTTGTTAAAATTGCTTCAAAAGAAGTTGTTCCAGCTGTTTTTAAAGTTGTCTCTAAAAAGAAAAATATTACTAAATTTGTTGTTGAAGAACCATCACTTAATGAAATATTTATTGAAAAAGTAGGTGAAAGTTATGACAAGTAAATTAAGTTTTTTAACGCAAACCAGTTTAAATCGTAAAATTAAGACAAAATGGTTTGTTGTTGTTAATATTATTTTAGCGATCGCTATAATAGGCATAATTAATATTGATTCTATTATTACGATATTTGGTGGCGATTTTAATAAAAAACAAGAAGTATATGTTATTGATGAAACTAATCAAGTTTTTGATTTATTTAAAACAAATGTGGAAAATACTGATATTTCTTTGAATGAAAAAGAAGAAACAAGTTTTGATATTGTCAAGTATGATAAAACTATCGAAGAAGCTAAAGAAGAAATGCAAGAAAAAGATAATTTGTGGTTGATTGTTTTTGAAGAAGATGAAACTACTTATTTACGTGCTAGTGTTATATCTAATGGTTATATTGAAACTTTGGATTATCAAATTATATCCCAAGCTATAACAAATGCAAAGACAACCATAGCTATTGAAAACTCTAATATTAGTTCTAGTGAATTAGAAGCAATTTATGCTCCAGCTACTATTGAACGCGTTATTTTAGATGAAGATAAGACTACTGAAGGCGAAAATAGTTCTATGATTATGAGTGTTGTTTTTCCAGTTGTTATTTTACCATTTTTCATGTTGTCACTTTTCTTAGTACAAATGATAGGGGCAGAAGTCAATGATGAAAAGTCAACACGAGGCATGGAAATAATTATTTCTAATGTTTCTCCTCAAACTCATTTTTTCAGTAAGGTATTAGCTGGGAATATTTTTGTTTTACTACAAGGATTTTTATTGTTTGCCTACGGAGCTTTAGGTTTTCTTGTTCGTAATTTATTAGGTGGTAGTTCTATTACTAATGGTGTGGGTGCATATGTTGGCAGTTTATTAGATGTATTTTTACAAGGTGGACTTGGTGATAAACTAATCTACATTATTCCACTTGCTCTTATTTTAATTGTTTTAACATTTATTGCTTATTCACTATTAGCAGGTATTTTGGCTAGTATGACTACTAATATTGAAGATTTTCAACAACTTCAAACACCTATTATTTTAATTTCATTATTAGGTTATTATTTAGCTCTTATGTCTAATATGTTTCATGGTTCATTATTAATACGTATTATTTCTTATGTACCATTTATATCAGCTATTTTATCACCATCTTTATTGATGGTAGGTCAAATAGGTATTATTGATGTTATTATTTCAATTATTTTGACAATTGTAACTAATTATTTATTGATTAAATATGGATTACGTATTTATAAAGTTGGTATTTTAAATTATTCTTCAAAAGATTTATGGAAGAAAATGTTTAAAGCTATGAAAAATTAAGATACTTCACAGTATCTTAATTTTAGTGTATAATGGTTATAATATTAGAGGTGTGTTGTTTATGAAAGATGAAGTAGAATTATTAAATTTAGATGAAAAACCTAAAAAGAAAACAAAAAAAAGCAGATTAGCTTTAATACTTGGTGTTATCGCACTCATATTAATTGGTATTGAGGCATATATTGTTATTAGTCATGATTGGTCAAGCGATAAACAAGTGGCTAGAAGAAAAGATCCTTATGAAATTCCCAAAGTTAGTATCATTAATCTAAATAGTGACACAAGACCTATAGCAGTTATGATTAATAATCATAACAAAGCTCGTCCTAATCATGCGGGATTAAATGATGCTTATCTTATATATGAGATTATTGTTGAAGGTGGATTAACTAGATATATGGCTCTATTTAAAGATCAGACAACTGAAAGAATAGGGTCAGTTCGTAGTAGTCGTCATTATTTTTTAGATTATGCTTTAGAACATGACGCTATATACACGCATTTTGGTTGGAGTCCACAAGCTAAAAGCGATATTACAAAATTGGGTGTAAATAATATTAATGGTCTATATGATAGTGGTTTTTGGCGTGATAGAACTTTAAATGTGCAAACAGAACACACTGCTTTTACTAATATTGCAAATATTAAAGAAGTTGCTTCTAAAAAAAATTATCGTTTAACAACAGATAGAGAACCTTTATTAGATTATACATTTGTTAATCAAGCTTTAAATAAACTAGATATCGAAGGTAGTGAGGCGATAGTTGCTAATAACGTATCGATTAGATATTCAAGTTATGTTACTACTAGTTATGTTTATGACAGTGAAAATGGTGTATATAAAAGATATGTTAATGGTGAAGAACATACTGATGCTGTTACAAAAGAGCAATACACATTTAAAAATATAATTACTTATAAAGTTCGTAATTATTCAATTGATGGTTATGGTAGGCAAACACTAGATAATATTGGTAGTGGCGAAGGTTATTATATATGCAATGGTTATGCGATACCAATAACATGGGAAAAAGAAAGTCGTAGTTCGCAAACAATATATAAATATTTAGATGGTAGTGAACTTAAAGTAACAGACGGTAATACTTTTATTCAAATTCAACCAACTAACCAAAAATTAACTATAACTGAATAATTTTACATAATTAAAATTTTGTGTTATAATGATACGGTACGAGAGGTGGATTACAGTGAATAAATATCGTTATGATATTGAATATACAAAATTAGTTGATGATATTTTGTTGAATAAAGAGTTCAACAAATTAGATAATATTGAACACCATGGAATAACTAGATATGATCATTCATTAAAAGTTTCTTATTATTCTTATAAAATTGCCAAGGCTTTAAAATTAGATGTTTTAGATGTTGCCCGTGCAGGCTTATTACATGATTTCTTTTTAAGTAATGAAGATAGAACAAATAAAGAAAGATTTATTTCAATGTTTAATCATCCAAAAAAAGCGGCTAAAAACGCTAATAAAGAGTTTGGTATAAATGCTAAACAAGAAGATATTATTAAAAGTCATATGTTTCCTGTTAATTTAACAGTTCCCAAATATGCAGAAAGCTGGGTTGTTAATTTAGTAGATAAATGTGTTGGTGGATATGAATTATCTAAGAAATTTAAGTATCAATTAAATTATGGTATTAATTTATTGACAATTATTATTATTAATTTTATGAAATAGACGTATGTCTATTTTTTTCTTGTAAAACAGCAAATAAAGGTATAAAATATTATATATGTCCACATAGCTCAGTAGGATAGAGCAACTTCCTCCTAAGAAGTAGGTCGCTGGTTCGACTCCAGTTGTGGACGCCATTAGTCTTGTTATTATTTATTTCGTCTATTATTATTAATATATTAATTATCAAAAATTTAATTGATAAAGCGTGATAAATTAACTATTAATTAAAAATTATGTTAATAGTTTTTTTAATACTTATGTTATAATTTTATTAGGAGGATTGATTTATGAAAAAATATATTTGTCCTATTTGTGGATATGTTTATGATGAAGCTAAAGAAGGCGTTAAGTT
>CALVXF010000050.1 GCA_944368875.1 uncultured Bacilli bacterium | reverse complement strand
CTTGTCGAAATATAATATACCACATTTTCTTATTTTACACCATTGTTTTCTTCTTAAAACGACTAAAAAATGTGCATTTTCTTATGAAAATACACATTTTGGGTCGTAATGCACTTAATTGTGCACTTTACTTAAAATTTAACGAATTTATTTAATGTTTTCATGCTTTTAATTGTTATTTTCTATAAAATTCGTATCACCAATTACTAATTTATATATAATTTAGTCATTCACTTTTTATATCATTACTTTTTGGTATTTTTAATTCTTGACCGATGCTTAATAAATTACTGGTTAAACCATTTAATCTTTTTATTTCATCTAAAGTTGTATTAAATCTTCTGGCTATTGAATATAGTGTATCTCCCCTTACTACTGTGTAGATAATTGGTTCATTTACTTCTTCATCATTACTATTTGGTATTTTTAATTGTTGGCCTATACTTAAAATATCACTCGTTAAATTATTCAATCTTTTTATTGCATCTACAGTTGTATTAAATCTTCTGGCGATTGAATATAAAGTATCACCTTTTTGTACTACATAAGTAATTGGTAACATAGGTGTTAGTTCATCATCTATCGCACATTCATTTAGATTATCAAATAGTATATCTAACATTGTCCATGTTGCATCATCAACAATTCCAGATGCTGTTATTTTATTATGAAATTGAAATCTTTTTACAGCATTTTCTGTTTCTAAGTCAAAATTAGAATCAATATTTCCTGTATAATATAAAAGGGCTTTTAATTTTGTCTGTAATTCTTTTACATCTTCACCAGTTGAGCCTAATTGCAATTTAGGTTTATCAGTAATAACTGTAGCAATTGCTGTAAGTTCAAATAACATCTTCCACATTTTAGCATCAACAATACCTGTTGCTTCTAAGTTATATTCTTTTTGAAAGGCTTTTACTCCTTCTTCTGTTGCAAGTCCAAAACTTCCTGTTATTAAAGCATTATAAAAACCTAATATTTTAAGTTTTTCTTGTAAAATTTTAATATATTCGCCGGTATCACCAAATTTTAAATTAAAGTCTTCCATTTTATTCACCTCAATAAATTATATGCAACTATTAAATTAAAGTCATATAATTTAATAGAGGTGATTTATGGCAAAAGGTTATTTATTAGTAAATGTATATGGTGATACAATTGCTAATCCTATTAAAGATGCCAAAGTTAGTATATTTAAAAATCAAACATATATTGAAGAACACTTAACAGACGAAGATGGTCAAACAGAACCAATTACTTTAACTACTGTTGATAAAAGTTATTCTTTAGAAGAACAATATGAAGTAAGACCTTATGAAACTTATGATATTTTAGTAGATGCATTAGGTATGACTACTACTAAAATAGAAGGTGTTCAAATATTTGATGGTGTTACTTCTATTCAAAATGTTTATTTAACTTCTATTGATGAAAATACAAATGAAGATGATTTTATTATTACGCCTAATACTTTGTGGGAAAATAATTCTCCTAATATTATGACTCAAGATATGAATATGGAAGAAGAAACATTTGTATTAAATAAAGTTTTAATTCCTGAATCTATTATTGTTCATGATGGAATACCCTCTAATACCAATGCTCCTAATTATACTGTTCCATTTGTTGATTATATTAAAAATGTAGCAAGTAGTGAGATTTATAGTACTTGGCCTACTGAAACTTTGAAAGCAAATATTCTTGCTATTATATCTTTTACTTTAAATAGAGTTTATACAGAATGGTATCTTAGTAAAGGTTATAATTTTACTATAACTTCGACTACTAGTTATGATCAAAAATATACTAGAAATGGTACCATTTTTGAACCAATATCAAAAATAGTAGATGAAATATTCGATAATTATATTAGACAAGATTATCGAACAGAACCTTTACTTGCTCATTATAAAAGTAGAACTGATGAACCTGGTAATTTAAGTCAATGGGGTTCAAAAGAATTAGGAGACCAAGGATATACTTATTTAGAAATTTTAAAGCATTATTATGGTAATAGAATAAATATTGATAGAGCTTTAATTACTCAGGAGTATCCATATAGCTTTAATAAAATACTAGAAGAAGGAATTTGTAATAAAGATGTGTATATATTACAAAATACTTTAAATTATATAAGAGGAAGTTACCCTGGTATTCCAATTATTGAAAAACCAAATGGCTTCTTTGACAATTCAACTACTAAAGCAGTAAAAACATTTCAAAAAGTCTTTAACTTAAAAGAAACAGGCATTGTAAATTACGCAACTTGGTATAAGATTTCTTATATATTTGTTGCGGTGAGTAAAATGACAAATAGTATTTATCAATAAAAAAATTACGAAAATATCGTAATTTTTTATTTTAAGAACCCATTAATAATTGTCTCTTCAGCTTCTTTTTCAGTTAAACCTAAAGACATTAGTTTTATTAATTGTTCACCAGCAATTTTACCAATTGCGGCTTCATGAATTAAATTAGCATTAACATTATTAGCACATATTTCAGGAATTGCTTTAACAACACCTTCTTCTTTTAAAATAGCATCACACTCAACATGTGCATAACAATTGTTGTTTCCAACAATATTCGACTTAAACTCTTGATATGATTTACCTGTTGCAACAGAACGAGAAGTAACATGTGTACTAGCATTATGACCATTTAAAACAACTTCAAAGTTAGTTTTAGCACACTGCTTATTATTTGTTAATATCTTCTCACTAATAACTAAGGTTGTATCTTCTTCTAAAATAGCTTTTGTTTCTCTTAAAGTGTCATCAACACCTTTAATTTGAACAGTATCAATAGTCATAGATGATCCTTTTTTCATATTTATTTCTGTAATTGGATTTAATATTTTAGAACCATCTCCAGAACCTTCGCCATAGTGCTTTTCAATATATTTAACTTTTGCTCCTTCTTCTAAATAGAAACGATGAATACCATCGTGTTGACTATCTTCATGGCCATCATTATGTATTCCACATCCTGATAAAATAATGACATTAGCATTTTTACCAATGTAAAAATCATTATATACTTTATCTTTTAAACCCCTTTCAGTTAAAACAACAGGAATATGAATAATACCAAACAATGTATTATCTTTGACATGAATATCAATTCCTTCATTATTATCTTTATTGATAATATCTATATAGGGATTAGTTTGACGTTTTAATGTTTGACCATTAACTCGCAAATTATAAGCATCAGCTTGTTTGTAATCTTTCTCGATTACTTCATCTAAAATATTATTAACTATTTTATCCATTGTTTTCACCACCTGCCACTATTAAATCAGGATTTAAAATATCTTTTATTACTTGTTCTTTTTTTCCTTTTGCCACAATTTCACCATGTTCAAGTAAAATAATTTCATCAGCAATATTTAAAATACGTTCTTGATGTGAAATAATTAGTGCTACTCCATGATAATCTTTTTGAATTTGTCTAAAAACATTGATCAAATTTTTAAAACTCCATAAATCGATTCCAGCTTCTGGCTCATCAAAAATAGTAACTTTAGGTTCTCGCGATAAAACTGTTGCGATTTCGATGCGTTTTAATTCCCCACCTGATAATGAACTATCCACTTCTCTATCAATATATTCTTTAGCACACAAACCAACTTTTGATAAAATAAAACAGGCATTTTGTTTTGTAGCCACATTTTTATTAGCAAGTTTTAATAGTTCATAAACTGTAATCCCTTTAAAACGAACAGGTTGTTGAAAAGCAAAACTAATTCCCATGTTAGCTCGTTGATCAATAGTTTTATCAGTAATATCTTGTCCATTAAAAATAATAGAGCCTTTATCAGGACTTACAATTCCCATAATAATTTTAGCTAAAGTCGATTTCCCACTACCATTAGGACCAGTTATTACATAAAATTTATCTGTTTCAAGAGTTAAGTTAATATTATTTAAGATTTTTTTACCATTTCTTTCGAAAGATATATTTTTTAACTCTATCATAAAACTCCTTTCAAGTGTTATATAAAATATAGACACATAATAATTATATATTTTAAATAAATGTTAGTCAATTAGCATAACAAAAAAGAATACATACGTATCCTATTTTGTCATTTTAATAATTTCTAATTTATTGTTATTATGTACTAAATAAAGACTAGCAACACTTTGATAACCTAAATCTTCTTCGTAAGTAATCTTAAGATTAACGATATAACCATTATCATCAGATGTTTCAAGATAAGTAATAGTTGTTGTTTCAATATTATTGATAAATACCTCTGTTACAACTGGCAAGTCTTGTTTGCGATCATTATAAAAATTATTTTTAACGGTATGGTAAATACTATCTTTAGCATATTGAGCAAAATCATCTTGATAATCTTCATATATAAATTGTATGCCACCGATATCATTACTAGATAATTTATTATCTAAATTGAAAAAATCGGCAATAAATAATTGAGAAACTAAAGTCGCATATTGCTCTTCGTCCACTTCTTCACTATTTAAAACTGTCTTTAGACTATCAAATAATGTATTATAATAGTCTGTCTCATTATCATCTAAAGAATAGCCATATTCATCTATTTGATCAACCTCATTGACTTCTATTTTTTGCTTAGGTTCTTTTCGGAGAAATAACAAGGCTCCTCCAACTATTATGACAATAACTACTATAAAGATTAAAAATTTTTTTCTTTTATTTTTTTTCACCTTAATTTTCCTCCA
>CALVXF010000049.1 GCA_944368875.1 uncultured Bacilli bacterium | reverse complement strand
AAAAAAATAAATCAAGAATGGATAGAATGTATGACAAAAGGTGGTTATAGTTCATTGTTAGGCTACGATCCTAAAATTTTTAGGTTTCAAAATGAAATTGCAATGGTAAATCTCCCACCTAGTTATTTAAATAATTTACAAACAATAATAGATTATTTTAAATCATGGGTAAATAATGCAAATCATCATTATCCAACTGAAGTAAAAAAACGAAGAACTTATGAGAAACAAAAAAAAGAAAATGAGATAAAACAAAAAATAGAAAGAGAAGAAGCTATTAAGAAAGCATTAGAAAGTGTACATATTTAAAAAAATATTTTTCATATTTATATTTTTTTGAAATGATACTAAAAATTAATTACTAATGGAAACTAAACTCACCAGGTGGCGAAGGTGCTGAAGTAATCTATGCCCTACGAAATGATGATACATTAGCTAATATGGTTTTATCTGAATTAGAGAAGGAAGGGCAAATAATAAGAAAGGCTTACCAAAGAAGATTGCCAAGTGACACATCAAAAGATTATTATTTTATTCAACGTGAAACTGGGATAACTGAACCAATTACAGTTGAGTATGGTTTTTTAGATAATAAAAATGATGCTGCTAAACTAAAAGAAAATTATATAAAATATGCACAGGCAGTTGCTCGTGCAATTATAAAGTACGTTAATGAAGAAACTGATACAAATACTTATGTTGTTGTAAAGGGAGATAGTTTATACAGTATAGCTCGTAAGTTTAATACAACAGTCGATGAACTAAAAAGCTTAAATAATTTAACTTCTAATAATTTAACAATAGGTCAGATTTTAAAAATACCGGAAACGGAAGAAACCGAAGAAGAGAATATCTACGTAGTCCAAAGTGGGGATAGTCTATGGAGTATTGCTAGACAGTTTAATACTACTGTAGCAGCAATCAAAGAATTAAATAATTTAACTAGTGAAATATTAAATATCGGGCAAAGACTGATGATTCCTGAAGTATCTACTAACGAAACTGTTTATACAGTAGTTGCTGGAGATAGTTTATATAGTATAGCCCGTAAATTCAATACAACAGTCGATGAAATCATGAGTTATAATAATCTTAAAACTAATTTATTGAGTATCGGCCAACAATTGAAAATTCCAAGTTCGACAGTGACTAATACTTATACAGTTGTATCAGGAGACAGTTTATATAGCATAGCTCGTAAGTTTAATACAACAGTTGATGAGTTAAAAAGTTTAAATAATTTAACTTCTAATTTATTGAGTATAGGCCAAACATTAAAAATACCAGATACAAGTTCTGATACAGAGACCACGTATGTAGTTCAAAGCGGAGATAGTCTATGGAGTATTGCTCGTAAATTTAACACTACTGTTAATGAAATTAAAACGAAAAATAATCTAACAAGTAATTTGTTGAGTATCGGTCAAGTTTTAAAAATATAAAAAAGCCATTAGGCTTTTTTTAATGTAAGGTATTACAAACACCAGGAAAAGGAATGTAAAAACAATGATTTTTATATCTCCCTGATAATTCTTGATCCCACCACACAGCTAAACAGGAAGCACCACTGACAGGTGCATAAAACCATAAAGCATTTGTAGCAGGATAATAGTATTCTCCTCTAATAATGCGGTCGGCTAAACTCTTTTCTAATTCTGTTGGATTACCTATAAAAAGAGAACTATTAACGCCACTGAAACCACCCGGATTTTGGTAGATTGCTTCCGTAATAGTATCAATATTTACAAAGGTTAAACAATTAGCTAAAACACGATTAATAACTACATTGCCGACCATTAGCATTCCTAAATTTCCTTCACCGATTGCTTCAGCTCTCATGAGACGAGCTAACAAGTCTCTTTCTTTTTCCGTATATTTTACAATTGCCATATATTCTTCACCAATATATTATATGTTACTAAATAATTTTATTGAAAAAAGAAAATTAATGTGTTATAATTTATGCACGTAGGGGTATGATGCAATGGTAGCATGCCGGTCTCCAAAACCGTTCATGTGGGTTCAAATCCTGCTACCCCTGCCAGTGATATTTACGATTTGTCTTAGTATAAGATGAATCGTTTTTTAATTATTAAATATATTTATTCAATTGGAATTTGATTGATAATTGTTTGCTGATGTTCGTTATTTAAATAGTTTTGATCTAAATATTCATAATTTGTTAAATAAGTATATTTAAAAAGCAATATTTTTTTTACTGATTCATCGATTCTATTTTCACTAATATTATCTTTGATATATTTAATAGCAAGTTCTTGATTATCTGGCATTAATAATAAATCAACGCCAGCATTGATTGCCATAGTATATATTTCTTCATATGAATAATTATTAGTAAGAGCTTTCATATTTAAAGCATCTGTAATGACTAATCCTTGATAATTTAAATCATTTTTTAATAAATTGGTAACAATTTCCTTAGATAATGAACTAGGAATATCATTATTAGTTATTTTATTTAAATTTAGGTGACCGATCATGATTATTTTAGCACCATTTTCAATAGCTTTTTTAAATGGAATTAATTCTTCTTTTGTTAGTTCTTCATAGCTTTTATCAATTTTAGGAAGTGAAAGATGGGAATCTGTAGTTGTGTCACCATGGCCAGGGAAGTGTTTATATGTAGCGATAATTCCATTTTCTTCAAGTCCTTTTGCTAAATTTACGGCCATTGTTGCTACTTTATAAGGATCACTTCCAAAGCTTCTTGTCCCAATAACTCTATTGTTTGGATTAGAAACAACATCTAAAACGGGAGCATACACTACATTAACACCAATTGTTCTTAATTGTTCAGCCATGATTTTACCAACATTATAAGCTAGATTATAATCATTTGTTTTACCCAGATCATACATACTAGGAATATAAAGGGGTTTTATGTCAGTAAGTTTTTGGAGTCTTTGAACTTTGCCACCTTCTTGATCCATAGAAATAATTAAAGGAATACTGCTATTTGTTTGCATATCTGTAATTAATTTTTTGGTATTATAATAAGTTGTAATATTACTTTGATTAATAATAAAACCAGCAGGTGGGGTTTCTTTTAAAGTCATTTTTAAGTCTTCTGAAAGATAGTCATTTGTATAATAAATAATTAACATCTGCGCTATTTTCTGTTCAATAGACATATTATTCATTAGTTTATCTATTTTTTCTTCTAGTGTTTCCTCAATAATAGTACCATCATCAAAACTTGATTGTTTTTTGTCATGAATTTTATCTCTATAAGCTATTCCTGTAATAGTGATTAGAACTATGGTAATTATTAAAATTATTATTATATTGTTCTTTTGCATTTTCTCTCCTCAATATATCATTATAATCTTTTATTGAAAAATAAACCACTTCTTTAAGTTAAAATTAATATTTTGATAGTTATTTAAATTTCATAATCAAGTGATTTATGAAAAATATGTTCTATTATTATTTCACTCATATTATTTACTTATTTTAATATTTTATGTAAAACTTTATTCTGTATAAATAAATAATCCTTGTTTATACTAATATTGGTGATATTATGGATACAAATTTAGAAATGTTAGAATATATGCATAAAAATGCTAGTATGGGTGTTTTTACTTTGACTAGTTTACTGAATGAATTAAATGGGAAAGAAAATAAGATTAAGAAAGTTGTACAAGATGAATTAACTACATATAAGAAGTTTGTTAAGGATATTGAAAAACTTTATAAGAAAGGTAAGTATACGAAAAGTAAGATAAGTCTAATGAGTAAAATGATGTCTAGTATGGGGATTAAAAAAGAAGTTATAAACGATAATAGTGATGCAGCTATCGCACATATGCTTACAGAAGGTATTACTATGGGAATTGTTGATATTTCTAGTAAGATTAAAAATTTTGATGGTGATGTCGATAAAGATATTATGAAGTTAGCTAAGAAGTATCTAGAATATCAACAAAAAGAAGTGGAAGTTTTAAAAGAATATATGTAGTTGTATATTCATTATAATAAGTAATATTTTTGCTAGATAATTATTAAGTTTACACTTTTTGATATTGCTTTAAGTAATTAGGGTTTCAGCTTTAATTACTTTTTTTGTTTAGTTAAATATGCTATAATTTTATTAGAGAAGTATGATTAGATAGGAAGGTGGGTTTATGGCATATATTGAGTTTAATAATGTCAATAAGTTTTATGGTAGTGGCGAGAGTATGGTTAAAGCTTTATCTGATACCAATTTTTCTATCGACAAAGGGGAACTAGTAGTTATTTTAGGGCCTAGTGGGGCAGGAAAGACAACAACATTAAATATTTTAGGAGGAATGGATAAGGTTACAAGTGGTAAAGTAATTGTTGCTAATCGTGATATTACAAAATACAATCATAAAAAGTTAATTAAGTATCGTCGTAATGATATTGGTTTTGTTTTCCAATTTTATAATCTTATTCAAAATTTAACAGCACTTGAAAATGTTGAACTAGCAACGCAAATATGTAAAGATCATTTCGATCCCAAACAAGTTTTAAAAGATGTTGGTCTAGAAAATAGAATGCATAATTTTCCTAGTCAGTTATCTGGAGGGGAACAACAAAGAGTCGCAATTGCTCGTGCATTAGCTAAAAATCCTAAGATTTTATTGGCAGATGAACCAACAGGGGCATTAGATTATGTAACTGGAAAACAGATTCTAAAGTTATTACAAACTATTAAAAAAGAAAAAAACATGACAGTTATTATTATCACGCATAATTCGGCTATCGCACCGATGGCAGACCGCGTTATTAAGTTTAAAAATGGTAGTGTTGAAGATGTCATTTTGAATAAGAAACCTTTATCAATTGAACAGATAGAGTGGTGATATTGTGATAATTAAGGAATGTTTAGTTAGTATTGTTAAGACTTCTAAAAGGTTTATTTCGATTCTCTTAATAGTTTTATTAGGAGTAGGTTTTTATGCGGGAATAAGAGTTACTTCACCTAATATGCTAGCGACCTTAGATTCTTATTATGATGATATGAATGTCCATGATTTTGAGCTTATTTCTTCTTTGGGTATTACTGATGATGATATTACTTATTTGCAGGAAAAAGGTTATAATGTTGAGGCTTCTTATAGTGTTGACACAATTATTAAGACTGATAATGAGTATGCGGTTAAGGTTTTATCTTATGACCAAGATAGCAAGATAGATAATTTTGTTTTAAAAGAAGGACGTTTGCTAGAAAATGATAATGAATGTTTGATTGAAGAAAGTGCATATACTGAAGATTATGAGATTGGTGATTATATTACACTTGATGATACTAATTTTAAAAATCAAGAGTTAGAAATTGTTGGTATTATTGAAAGTCCTCTATATATATCTACGGAGCGTGGTAGTACATCACTATTATCAGGAAAAATTGATTATTATATGTATATGCCTATCGGTAATTTTGATTTAGATTATTATACTAATGCAACTATTTTATTAGAAAAAGATACAGGGCGTTTTACAGAAGAATATGAAAGTTTAATTGCTTCAGAAAAAGATAAATTAACTGAAATAACGGATTATTTGAGTGAAAGACGTCAT
Source organism: uncultured Bacilli bacterium (assembly GCA_944368875.1). Lineage (GTDB taxonomy): Bacteria > Bacillota_I > Bacilli_A > RF39 > UBA660 > CALVXF01. The sequence continues at coordinate 8,027 of CALVXF010000049.1, read as the reverse complement.
CAAGATATTGTTGATGAAGCAGAAGAAGAGATTGCCAAGGCACGTTTAGAATATGAAAATAGTTTAGCTGATGTTCAAAGTGTTTTGGATAATCCTTATGTTCCAGAAAGTACTAAAAATGAAATTCGCAATGAATTAGCTCAAGCGTTAGAAAAGATTCAGGAAAGTGAACAAGAAATTGCTTCTTTACAACCGGCAGATTGGTATGTTTTAACGTTAGATGAAAATGCGGGGTTTTATCAATATGAAAACGATGCTTTAAAAATTGATAATATTGCTAAAGTGTTTCCACTTGTTTTCTTTGTTGTTGCTATTTTAGTGTGTCTTACAACGATGACTAGAATGGTTGAAGAAGAACGTAGTCAAATAGGAACTTTGAAGTCGCTAGGATATGGTGATTTTGCGATTATGTTTAAGTATATATTGTATGCTTTACTAGCTACAGTAGCAGGTTCATTAATAGGGGTTATTATAGGTTTTCAACTTATTCCAAATATTATTTTTAATATGTATAGTGTCATGTACAAACTACCTGATTTTAATAATTTATTTGATTTTGAATTACTATTACAAGGAACATTTATAGCTACTTTCTGTACTTTAGCAGCAACTATTTATGCGGCTTTAAAATCACTTCGAGAAGAACCAGCTCAATTATTGCGTCCAAAAACTCCTAAAGCTGGCAAAAGAGTTTTATTAGAACATATTCCTTTTATTTGGAATCGTCTAAAATTTAATTCCAAAGTGACAATTCGTAATATTTTTCGCTATAAGAAGAAATTTTTGATGACGATTGTTGGTATTTCGGGATGTTTAGGTTTGATTTTAGCAGGCTTTGGGTTACAAGATTGTATTATGAATATGGTTCCTAATCAATATGAGAAGATTTTTGATTATCAACTTACGATTACGCTTAAAGATGATGTGGCGTTAGAAGATAAAAATCAGGCTTTTGAAAAGATGCAGACTTTTGATGAAGTAGATCAAGCTTTACAAGTACAAATGGAGACTATTGAACTTATAAATTATGATACAAGTGAGACAATTCAATTAGTAATTCCATTTGGAGAATATGATGATTTTATTAGATTACAAGATCGCCGAAGTGGTGAAAAATATACTTTAGGTGAAGAGATTATTATTAGTGAAAAGTTAACTGAATTATTAGATATGCAAGTAGGTGATGTTGTTAAATTTGAAGCTAATGATAAAGAATATAGTCTAAAACTTGGAAATATTACGGAAAATTATCTATACCATTATGTTTATATGAGTCCAGATGTTTATGATAGTGATGAATATAATACAATTTTATTGAAAACAGATGATTTAAGTGAACAAGAGCAAAAAGATTTATCTAGTAAGATTAAAGAAACAGGAGTTGTTTCATCACTTAGTTTTAATTCGATTTCTATTGATATGTTTGACACAACTATGAAAAACTTTAGTTATGTTTCCCTTGTTTTAATTGTATCAGCAGGTTTGCTTGCTTTTGTTGTTCTATATAATTTGGAAAGTGTTAATATTAGTGAGCGAAAAAGGGAATTAGCAACTATTAAGGTTTTAGGTTTCTATGATTCAGAAGTCTATGGATATACTTCACGCGAAACTATTTTACTTTCTTTAATAGGAATGATTTGTGGTATTCCTGTTGGCGTTATTTTAACTCATTATATTATTCGTACTTGTGAGTTAGATATGATGATGTTTGATTCTCATATTTCGCTAAGTAGCTATTTATCTGCTTTAGGAATTACTATTGTATTTATGATATTAGTCAATATTACAACATATTTTGTTTTAAAGAAAATAGATATGATTGAATCGTTAAAAAGTGTCGAATAAGTATTTATTTGACCTTTTTATTAGTGCTTTTTTAAAATTAATGTTATAATGATATAGAAAGGTAGATGATAAGATGGATTTAAGTAATAAGGTTGCGGTTGTAACTGGTGGTGCCATGGGAAATGGTTTAGGGATTGTTAAGGTTTTTCTTAAATATGGAGCTCATGTTATAATTATGGATTATAGTGATAAACTTGCAGATACTTTAAAGGAATTAAATAATCCTAATGTCAGTGGTTATAAAGTTGATATTAGAGATAATAATATGGTTAAGGCAATTGTCGATGATGTCATTAAGAAACATGGGAAGATTGATATATTAGTTAATAATGCTGGAGTTGCGAAATTAGAACGTTTTGTCGATATGACAGATGATGTTCGTGATTTTCATTTTGATATCAATATAAAAGGTAGTTGGAATGTTGCTAAAGCAGTAGTACCACACATGATAAAAGCACATTATGGTAAGATTATTAATTTATCTAGTGTTACTGGTCCAATTGTGGCAGATGCTGGGGAAGTTGCTTATGCGACAACAAAAGCTGCGCTATTAGGTTTTACTAAAGCTTTAGCTATGGAATTAGTTAAAGATGGAATAAATGTTAATGCGATTATGCCTGGTTATATTATGACACCAATGGTTGAAGGAATTGCTAAGGATACTGATAGTTCTAATCCAGGTAGTGTTGTTAAAGGAATAGCTGATGGTATTCCAATGGGAAGACTAGGAACAATTGAAGAATTAGGGGAATTAGCTGCTTTTTTAGCAAGTGATAGTTCAAGTTATATTACAGGTCAAGGGATTGTTATTGATGGTGCAAGTACTTTACCAGAAACGAGGAGTGTGGGTGTTTAATGCAAAAGTTTTATGTTTGTAAGCATTGTGGAAACATCATCAGATATTTTCATAATTCAGGTGTAAAAGTTATGTGTTGTGGTGAGGCTATGAGTGAATTAATACCAAACACAGTTGAAGCTTCCACCGAAAAGCATATTCCTGAAGTGATAAAGGAAGGTTCTAAAGCAGTTATTAAAGTTGGTAGTATAGAACATCCAATGGAGGAAAAACATTATATTATGTGGATTAGTGTTACTACTGATAAACGAGTATTAGAATATGAATTAAAACCAAATACAAAACCACAGATAACTATTAATTTAGAAGAAGAAGAAATTTTAGAAGTTTTTGCTTATTGTAATCTACATGGATTATGGAAGAAGTAAAACTTCTTTTTTTGAAACTTTTTAGCACTCTCTATTGACAAGTGCTAAAAACTGAGTATAATTAATTTAGAGGTGATAAGAATGTATAATGTTAATAATAATGAAGAAGAAGATGTTCTTGCCAAATATGGACGTAATATTAATGATGCTGTTAAGGCTCGTAAAATCGATCCCGTTATTGGACGTGATGAAGAAATTCGTGATATAACACGTATTTTATCGCGTAAAACTAAAAATAATCCTGTTCTTATCGGTGAACCAGGGGTTGGGAAGACTGCTATTGTAGAAGGTCTAGCACTTCGTATTGTTAAAGGTGATGTACCTAGCAGTTTGAAAGATAAAGAAGTCTGGGAACTTGATATGGCAGCATTAATTGCGGGAGCTAAATATCGTGGTGAGTTTGAGGAAAGATTAAAAAAAGTTTTAAATAAGATTAAAGAATCTGAAGGTAGAATTATCATGTTTATTGATGAAATTCACATGATTGTTGGTAGTGGTGCGGTTGAAGGTGCGATGGATACATCTAATATTTTAAAACCAATGCTTGCACGTGGTGAGATTCATGTCATAGGTGCAACTACTTTAAATGAATATCGTAAATATATTGAAAAAGATGGAGCTTTGGAACGCCGTTTTCAAAAAATTATAGTTCATGAACCATCAGTAGAAGATACAATAACGATTCTACGTGGTTTAAAGGAACGTTTTGAAATCCACCATGGAGTTTCTATTGAAGATAAGGCTTTGATTTCTGCCGCAACGCTATCTAATCGTTATATAACAGATCGTTATTTACCTGATAAAGCCATCGATTTGATTGATGAAGCATGCGCAACAATTCGTGTTCAAATGGATTCTGTTCCTACTAGTTTGGATAGTTTAACTAGGGAAATTATGCGTCTGGAAATCGAACGCGAGGCTATTAAAAAGGAAAAGGATGAACTTACTAAAAAACGCTTAGAAAGTATTGAAGAATCTTTAATTAATTTGAAAAATCAAGAAAAAGAGTTAACCGAAGCATGGAATAAAGAAAAGAATTTAAATGTCAATATTCAAAATAAAAAAGAAGAATTAGATAAAGCTCGTTTCAATTTAGATCAAGCTGAAAATAACTATGATTTAGAAAGTGCAGCCAGATTGCGTCATGGAGTTATTCCTAATTTGGAAAAAGAACTACAAGAGTTACAAAAACAAAGTGAAAATACACTATTAAGTGATGTTGTTACTAGTGAAGATATTGCTACTGTTATATCTAAATGGACAAATATTCCAATTTCTAAATTGATGAGTGGTGAAAAGGAAAAACTATTGAATTTGGAAGATAATTTAAAAATACGTGTTAAAGGTCAAGATGAGGCTTTAAAACTGATTAGTGAGGCTATTATTAAGTCAAGAAGTGGGATTAAAGATCCTAATCGACCAATAGGTTCATTTATGTTTTTAGGACCAACTGGGGTAGGTAAAACAGAAGTTGCTCGTAGTTTAGCTTATGAGTTGTTTGATGATGAACATCATATGGTGCGTATTGATATGAGTGAATATATGGAAAAATTTTCAGTTTCACGTTTAATCGGTTCGCCTCCTGGTTATGTTGGTTATGAAGAAGGAGGACAATTAACCGAAGCTATTCGTCGTAATCCCTATAGTATAGTTTTATTTGATGAAATTGAAAAAGCTCACCCTGAAGTATTAAATTTGTTATTACAAATACTTGATGATGGGAGAGTCACAGATTCTAATGGACGAACTGTAGATTTCAAAAATACAATAATTATTATGACATCTAATTTAGGTAGTGAGTATATATTAGATGGGGAAAATGACAAAGTTATAAAAGAATTACATAGTTATTTTAGACCAGAATTTATTAATCGAATTGATGAAATAATCGTCTTTAATAAATTAACTAAAGACGTAATTGGTGAAATATTAAAGAAAATAATTGGTGAAATCGAAGATCGTTTAATTGATTTAAATGTTAAAATCACATTAAGTGATGAAGCATTTAATTATTTTATTGATAATGGGTATGATGAAGCATTTGGAGCTCGTCCTCTTAAGAGATTAGTTAGTAAAACCTTAGAAGTATTACTTGCTAAGAAATTGATTAATAATGAAGTCAAATATGGGGATACTATAAATGTTTGTTATAATAAAGAAAATGATAGTATTTATTTAAAATAGGAGTTAATTACTCCTTTTTTGTTAATTTTACAACTTATTTTCAATATGTTATAATATAGAAGTCGCTTTGAAAGAGGAGATTTATGAAAAAGAGAATTATCTATGGATTGTTTATAGCACTTATAATTATTGCTATATGTATCTGTGGAGATAAATTAATAAAAAAACCAGAAACAATTGTTGCTCAAGCAAACAATCAAGAAGAATCTATCGAAAACGAGGAAATTGAAGTTGTTGATAAGCCTGTTGAAAACGAGGAAACTGAAGTTGTTGAAGAGCCTGTTGAAAACGAGGAAACTGAAGTTGTTGAAGAGCCTTTGTACTATGGTTTAACTTATGATGCTTTAGTAGAACAAATAAATAGTTCACTTAATTCTTCATTAAGTGGTTATGGTGATTTGTTTGTAAGTAGATCAATAGAACTTGGGATTGATCCTTATTTAGTGGTTGCTATTGTGTTACATGAAACGGGTTGTATGTGGGATTGTAGTAATCTAGTTAAAAGTTGTAATAATGTTGGTGGTATGAAGACAAGTAATAAATGTGGCAATAGTTCATATGGTGCGTTTAGTACTTTAGAAGAAGGAATTAATGCTTACATTAATAACCTATATAATAATTACATTTTAGAGGGTTTAAATACACCAGAATTAATCGAAAGAAAATATACTGGTAATAGTAATAGTACATGGAGTACTAAGATTAACTATTATATTGATATATTAAAGACAAAATAAGGCAGTAGGTGATATGATGCAAGAAAAAAGGTTTCTAAAAACTTTAAAAAATGATATAAAAGACGGCTCAAGTCATAGTTTAGATTTCTTGTTGAGTCATGATGTTGAAAAAACTATATCAGTGCCTGGAATTAAAATTCGTAAAGTGTTCGCACCTGCTTTAAGAACAATATATAAATCGCAGACAGATTATAAATTAATTAAGGAAAAGCAACCGAAAGAGATGAAAATAGCTGATCCTAAGATTTTTGTTGTTAATCATAGACAAGCTGATGATATTGTTCTAGGAGTTAATGCAATCGGTGAAAGTGGTTATATTCTTTTTGGTAATAAGTATTTAGCTTTAGATACTATTAATGGATGGGGTTTATGGGCTAATGGAGTAATTCTTTTAGATCGTGAAGATCCTATAAGTCGTAAAGCTTCATATGATAAAATGAAATATATTTTGCAAAATGGCGGTAATATTATTGTTTATCCTGAAGGGTATTGGAATCTTGCTGATGATGGCCTAGCAGATAGCCGTCATTTAGCTGATGATCACAATTCAATAACATGGCTTATTCAAGATATTAATGTTGGGGTTGTAAGACTTGCTAAAGAAACAGGTGTACCTATTATTCCTACAATTCTTCATTATGATGAAATAAATGGCAAAAAGTGTTATTCTAAAAAGGGATTACCACTATATGTAGGTAAAGAAGATGATATTTTCCAAAAAAAAGATTTATTAGTTGAAATTATGACAACTATGTATTATGAACTTATGGAAAAGCATTCATTTTATACCCGTGATTTTTTAAGAGAAAACAATATTTGTCTAGAACAAGAATGGGAAAAATTAAAAAAAGAACTTGTAGCAGCTTGTGATATACCAAGAATTAATTATAAATTGGATTTAGCAGATGAAAAAAGAATAGGAAAAGCCAAAGTTTTAAAAGGTGTTGTTCCTAGAAGTGAAGGTTATATAAAAGATTACATTAAGTAATCTTTTATTGTGCGTGCATATTTTTTGTGTTATACTTATCTTAGAGTAGGATGTGTAGATATGCATAATTTGTATATTCCTTTTTGCAGCTTGGTTTTAAATATTATTTTGCTTATTTTATATCGTTATAAAGTAGTCAAAGTATATGAAGAGAACAAGTTTTATTATATGATGATAATAGATACATTAATTATGACTATTTTTTGTATGGTGGCAGTTTATCTTATATATATTGATTATGATCAAAATGTTATTAAACTAGCCAATAAAATAGAATGTATTGCAATTTTTAATTATTTCAGTAATCTATATATGTATATATCCCATATATGTAATGCCAAAAGTAATAAGTATATAGTTGGTTATTATATTTTAAATATAGTTGTTGGAATAGGTATTTTCTTAGCTCCAATATCACTTGAAATCACAAATGATTTAACTTATATGGTTACGGTTGGTTTGGGTGTTGATATTACTATGTATTTAGGGGGATTATTGTTAATTTTAACCTTCATACTAGCAATCAAGAATTATAAGAAATTGCAAGAGAAAATCATACCTATTGTTTTTTTACTTATATTTATTATTGTTGTTGCAATTATTAGAAATGTTAAACCAGAATTTATTTGTCTTGAGTTTCTAGCTACAATTACGCTTTTAATTATGTATTTTACAATTGAAAATCCTGATTTAAAAATGGTAGAGCAATTAACTATAGCTAAAGAATTAGCTGAAAAAGCGAATCATGCCAAAAGTGATTTTTTAAGTAGTATGAGTCACGAAATAAGAACACCTTTAAATGCGATTGTTGGTCTATCAGATGATATGCTTTCAAGAAATAATTGTCCAGATGATATGAAAGAAGATTTGAATGATATTGTTCTAGCTTCTCATACACTATTAGAAATAGTTGGGAATATTATGGATATTAATAAGATTGAATCTAATAAATTAGAAATAGTTGATACAACCTATAATCCTAAACCTTTAATCGAAGAATTAGGAAGAATTAATGCGGTTAGAATAGGTGAAAAACCAATTAACTTTAA
>CALVXF010000048.1 GCA_944368875.1 uncultured Bacilli bacterium | reverse complement strand
AAAGCTGGATTTACATCATATATTGCTAAACCATTTAATCGTGAACAAATCAAAGAGAAATTAGATATGATTTTTAAAAGTGAATAGTTTATTCACTTTTTTTGTGTTAAAATAGTTATAGGTGATAAATGGTATGCAAAATAGTTTTATGCGAAAAAAAGAATATATTATTCATATAGATCTAGAAGAAAAACAAGATTTGTATGATGAATTTAATTGGCAAATTTTAAATGATAAATTAGCTAATTACATTGACAAACAAATATCTAAGAGTAGATTTAGTGATAAAATTATTATTGAAATCAAGGCCGGTTTTATGCGTAATAATGAAAAAGAAAAGATGCGCAACTGTATAATTGCGCATTACCAAGATGTATTAACAGAAATGTATGTTTATAATAAAGCCAGTTGGTTTAAAAAAGTATTGTTATTATTAATTGGTATATTCTTTTTAATTGTAGCTAATAATTTGAAGGATGATGTTACAACTGTTTTTGTGGAATTAATTAATATTGCTGGATGGGTAGCTGTTTGGGAAGTTGTCTACAATATGTTGTTTACAGATAACGAGCACAAATTTAAATCAAAAAGAGCTAGTCAGCTTATTAAAGCAGATGTAAAGTTTGTATAAAAAAATGAACCATTGGTTCATTTTTCAATTATAGTAATTTTAGATATAATCGGTTGATTTTCACTTAAAACTGTTTCTCCATCTTCTTCAGTAATAGTATTTTCGACTATGGCATCAACGACGTCCATACCTTCAATTACATGGCCAAATGCAGCATACATTCCATCTAATTCAGTTGCATCTTCATGAACGATGAAAAATTGGGAAGAAGCACTATTGTAATCACTGGAACGTGCCATTGAGATAGTTCCTCTTACATGAGATATGGAGTTTTCTACACCATTTAGCTCAAATTCTCCTTTGATTGTTTTATTGCTACCACCAGTGCCATCACCATTAGGATGGCCACCTTGAATTACAAAACCTTCAGCAACTCGATGAAAGGTAAGTCCATCATAAAAGCCTTCATTGACAAGGGAAATAAAATTGGTAACAGTAATAGGTGCTGTATCAGCATCTAATTCAACTTCAATATCACCATAGTTTTCCACAGAAATATTTATATAATGTTTTCCTTCTAAGTATTTATTATTTTTTGTTGTTAGGATAATTCCTAAGATAGCGATTACCAAAAATACTATCAATATTAAAAATTTCTTTTTTTCTTGCATTTCAATCCTCCATAAAAGTTATTATATCATATTTAAGTGATTGATAAAATACAATTTATGTGATAAACTTTTACTAGTGGAAGTGATAAAATGCAATTTAATAAAAGAATTGTAATAGTATTAAATATTATAGCTTTAGTTTTATTAATACTAGCTTTATTATGTTTTAATGATTTTAGTTTCACTTTAATTGGAATTGCGATCGTATTAGTTGGGATATCACTTAATTATTATTTGAGATCAAGAGAAAAATAGTATATTTTTCTTTTTTTTTAGTATATTTTAATATGAAATTATTTTTAAAAGGTGTCGTTATTGGAATTGGTAAAATTATTCCTGGTATAAGTGGAGGTTTTTTAGCAATTATGCTTAATGTTTATGAAGAAGCTTTAAATAGAATGGTAAATCCTTTTAAAAAAGACAATTTTTGGTTTCTTTTTTTACTTGGTAGTGGTATTTTATTAAGTATACTTGCTGGTAGTAATATCATTATTTATTTGTTAAACAATTATTATCTTCCAATAATGTTACTTTTTATAGGTATGATTATTGGTGGTTTGTATGAATTAAAGAATAAGATTGGTAGTTTTAAAATTAGTTTTTTTACGATAGGATTAATTTCATTGTTTTTGACATATTTTGGACAAAATCGGATTACAGATATAACTTTTATTGGTTTATTTTTAGTGGGTATCGTAGAAGCTGTTACAATTGTCGTTCCTGGTGTCAGTGGAACTGCTTTTTTAATGATACTTGGTTATTATTATCCTTTGATGAATGCGATTAGTGAAATAAGCCTTTTATATAATATAGTTAATAATTTATATATTTTGTGGCCTTTTACTATTGGTTTAATAGTTGGAATATATACTTTTACATATATTATGAGTTATTTAATTAAGAGGTATCATGACAATGTATATAGTTTTATTTTAGGTATTAGTATTAGTAGTATATTGCTGTTATTTTTAGAAACTTTTACATATAATTACAGTTTATTACAAATAATAATAAGTATTTTTTTATTAGTTACTGGATATATAATAAGTAAAAAATGCATATAATTAATTGAGGTGTTAAGATGACTAAAAAGTTACCTAAAGTATTTCAAAATGATATAGGTGATGTAGATAATAATGTACGTGTTTTTCATGGTAAAAGTGATAATCTAGTTAGTGATAGTGATGATGTTCAAAGAGTAATCGAAAATATTTTTAATTCGCCTAATCACGTTTATAAGACAAGGGTAAGTATTCGAACTAATAGTGGCATAAATGATTATGATATTATTGGTAGAACTATTGATAGCTTAGTTACTATAGATAATCAAAAGATTAAGATTAGTGATATAAATTATATCAAAATAAAAGGACTTGATTAGTCCTTTTTAAATGCATTCAACATATGTATCTTGTAAACATCTTAAGCAGCATAGGCAATCTAAATCCATTGTGAAAAAAGAATTAGTTGCTGTAAAATTACCATCTGATTCTGTTAAAACTCTAAATGTAGCACAATTACCATCAACTTTTTCTACTCTAAAGACGTCTGAAGTTGTAGTTTCATCAGGATTTTTGCTAATTGGCATTCTCCAAGCTGTTCCATTACCACAACAAGTATACAACATAACAGGACGCGTATTGCAGTTTAAAACACTTTGATTACAACCTAAAAAACCTCTATCACATGTATCTAATACTGTGCCAGGACATTCTGAATTTTTTTGTAGTATGTTAATTACTTCAAGTATTTCTGCAACGCAACTTGCGTTTTTGTCATTTTTATTACACATTATAATCCACCCCTTTTTATTTTCTAGTATAGTTTATTCATGCTTTTATAAATTGTGTGGGTAAATGTTTCAATATATCTAATTATGTTGATATATTTGTCCAATATAAAACCTCATTTTAATTGATGTCTACCAAACAGGGTTCACATCAAATTATGAGGCTTTTTTTTCTTTCTTTTAAGACGTTTAATTTTAATATTAGGTATTTTTATGTCAGGGTATGCGATTAAAAGACGTCTTGAGAAAATAGATTGATTGAATATGATTTCTTTAACACGACGACCAATTTCATCGCTTATATCACTTCTAACTTTAGTAACTATAAGTCGCATTTTTCGAATTACAACAAATGAACAGATATTGTCTATTATATATAAAATAAATAAAATACTACTACTAATCATAATAATTGATGAAGGAATATATGTTAATACTTTATTAATAATAGGATTAAAAAGAACAATTATTAAAAAACCACCCAATCCAAATAGTAGAGAATTCTTAAGACAAATACGTCCTTCGATATTAAATCTGTCATGTGAATAATCCCACCAACGAGCATTGAAAAACTTTTCCATAATCCAACTTGTGAAAAATTCTAAGATAGAACAGATAATTGTCGACATTCCAAATAAAACAAAGGGATCATTGTAGTAGTCAGATAAAGTGAATGTAATTATTAAAGAACCCCATCCATATATAGGACAATAAGGGCCGATTAAAAAACCTCTATTAACGATTTTTCTTTGAGTTATGGAACATATGACTGTTTCCATAATCCATCCAGCGATCGAATAAATCATAAATATAAAGAAGTAATATAAAAAATTATACATCTTTTGACCTCATTTCTCTTCGCCTAATGTATTTGTATATTTCACTTATTAGAAGTAGTGGTAAACTTATAACAAACATACTCAATATTTCTAATAAAGTTAATGGTTCTGTATCAAGAATATGACTTAAAAAAGGTATTTGTGTTACAGAAAGATGTAAAGCCAAGACAACAATAATACCAATAACAATAAAATAGTTGTTTTTAATAGGTAATTTGAAAACTGAAATAGTTTCACTACGACAGTTTAAAGCATGAATATTTTGCATAAAAACCATAGCCATTAAAATATATGTTCTAGTATGGTGGATTGGAATATTTGCATAATTAATTAAATAATACCACAACCCAAAAATAATAGTACCTATTGTTATCCCTGCTAACATTGTTTCTGTAATTAAGTATTTATCAAAAATTGATTCTTTAGGGTTTCTAGGTTTGCGTAACATTACTCCAGGTTCTCCTTTTTCACCAGCTAAAGCGACATCTTGAATACCATCTGTGACAAGATTTAGCCAAAGTAGATGGATTGCTAGTAAAGGCATAGGCATATTAAAGATGATTGCCATAATAAAGAAAAAGACTTCAGCAATTCCACATGATATTAATAGATTGATAACTTTACGGATATTATCGTAAGCATAACGACCTTCTTCCACTCCTGATACAATAGATAGGAAACTATCATCTGTTATAATCATTGAACCTGTTTCTTTGGCAACATCAGTTCCACTTCCCATAGCAATTCCAATATTGCTTGCTCGCATAGCAGGAGCATCATTAACTCCATCACCTGTAACAGCAACAAATTCACCATTTCTTTTTAAGGCATTTACAATAGCAAGTTTTTGATTTGGTGTAACACGGGCAAAGACTTTTGTTTTATCGACAAAAGCATCAAAATTTTCCTCGTTTTGATTCAGATAATTATCGATATCTGAACCAGTAGCAATTTCTGTATATTTTTCTACAATATTTAATTCTTTAGCAATTGCATAAGCAGTTAGAGCATGATCACCAGTTATAATTTTAACTTTTATACCAGCTTTTCGACATGTCTCAATGGCATCTTTAGCTTCTGTACGAATTGGATCTAAAAAAGCAATCAAGGCTTTAAAAGTTAAGTTTTCTAAATTAACTTTTGAATCATCGTTTTTACTAGCAATCGCTAAAACACGATAACCAGCTTTAGCTAAATCATCATTCAAAGAATTAATTTTATCTTTATCTAAAGGAATTTCACCATTTGGAGTATACATTTTATTACACATATTTAAAATTACTTCAACAGAACCTTTAACGGTCGTAGTAATTTCTAAATCATTAGTTTTATATGTTACTTCTGAGTATTTATTTTCAGATTCGTATGGAGTGCGATGAATAATTTCTACTTTTTCATCTTCATATTTAATTTTTTTAGCTAGTGCTAGAAGGGCAACATCCATAGCATCGCCACTATGTATCCAACTGTTTTTATCTTGATATAAAGAAGCTTCATTATTTATAAATATATCACGCGCTAATAAATTAAAAAATTCTTGATTATTGTTTTGCTTTACAACTTCACCTTCGCCATTGTAACCAGTTCCAGTAACATCAAAACTAGTACCATCAGCAAGGACAACTTTTTTGACTGTTTGTTCATTTAAAGTAAGGGTGCCGGTTTTATCACTAGCGATAACAGTACAACTACCAAGGGCTTCTACAGCATTTAGTTTACGAACAATAACATTTCTTTTGGCCATTCTACTTGTAGCAATAGATAAAGCAATAGTTAAAGATACAGGCAATCCTTCAGGAATAGCTGATACTGATAAAGCGACAACGACAAAGAAGATATCTCTTGGAACATAACCTTTTAAATATAAAACAAAAGATAAAAGAAAAGCCAAAATAGTTATAATAATAGCTATTTGTTTAGTAAATTTTTCCATTCGTAGAACAAGCGGTGTTTTAGAGGAATCAGTTTTAATTACTTTATCAGCTATTTTTCCTAATTCAGTATCTTGACCAATATTAGTAACAATGACTTTAGCACGTCCAGTTAGGATAGTAGAACCTGCAAATAACATGTTTGTGCGATCAGAAATAGGAGTATTATCAGCGATAATTTCAATAGATTTGTTTTCGGCTGTTGATTCACCAGTTAAGAAGGCTTCATCAACAGTCAAATTATTGCATTCAATAATACGCATATCGGCAGCTACTTTATGACCGGATTCTAAAAAAACAATATCACCTGGGACTAGGTCATTGGAGTTTATTTCAATTTTATGCTTATCTCTTAAGACAATGACATTAACTTTGACCATGTTTTGCAAACTAGCTGCACTTTTTTCAGCATTCCATTCTTGAAAAGTTCCCAAAACAGCGTCACCAATGATAACAAGGAAAATAAAAAAGGCATCCATGGTTTCACCAATACCAAATGAAATGATTGCCGTAATAATTAGAATAATGACAATTAAATCTTTAAATTGTTCTAAAAAAACATCTAGAATAGTTTTTTGTTTAGCTTTAGGTAGTTCGTTAATTCCATATTTTTGCCTTTGCTGTTCAACTATTTGTTTACTAAGTCCTTCTTCACAACTATTTAACTCTATATATATATCTTTTAAATCTTTACTATGAAAGTTCATACAATCACCTATAATAATTTTAACTTGTTTTATTTTTTTTGTCTACCTTCATTGCATAATTTGTGTTATTATATTGATAGGTGATATTATGAAAAAAGTAATTGTGACAGGTGATCGACCAACGGGACGTATGCATTTAGGACATTATTTTGGTTCTTTACAAAACCGTGTAAAAATGCAACATGACTATGAAACATACATTCTTATTGCCGATGTTCAAGCCTTAACAGATAATTTTGATAATCCTAAAAAAATTCGTGAAAATGTACGTGAATTAGTTTTGGATTATTTAGGTGCGGGAATCGATCCTAAGGTTGCTAGTATATATATTCAATCAATGGTTCCAGAAATTGCTGAATTGACAATTTATTTATCGAATTTAGTTACGGTAGCCCGTCTTTACCGTAATCCAACTACTAAATTTGAAGCTATGCAAAAAAAGGAATTATTCGGCGAAGAAGGGTCATCATTAACCTATGGTTTTTTAGGTTATCCCGTCAGTCAAACTGCTGATATTCTAGCGCTAGGTGGGGAAGTTGTGCCAGTTGGTGAAGATCAAATTCCTCACATTGAACAAGCCCGTGAAATCGCTCGAAAGTTTAATAAAACATATGGTGAGGTTTTTGTTGAACCCGAGTATGTTCTTAGTCCTAATCCACGAATAAAAGGATTAGATGGTAGTGAAAAGATGAGTAAAAGTTTAGGGAATGCAATTTATTTAGCTGATAATGAAGAACAAATAACAAAGAAGGTTATGGGAGCAATTACTGATCCTAATAAAATAAAGAAAGACGATTTAGCTAATCCTGATGTCTGTATGGTATATTATTATCACAAATTAGTTACACCAAAAGAAGAATTAACTAAGATTTGTAGTGAATGTAAAAGTGGTTCAAGAGGATGTGTAGCTTGCAAAAAAGAATTAGTTGCAAGTATGTTAGCTTATTTAAAACCTATTCAAGAACGTCGTAAATATTATGAAGAAAGACCAGAAGAAGTTGATAGAATCTTATTAGAAGGTACAGCTAAAGCCCAAAAACAAGCTAAAATAATCATGGCTAAAGTAAAAGATGCTATGAAAATTGATTATTTTAAAGAAGAAGACAGAAATTAATTTTCTGTTTTTTATATGCAATAAGGATTTAGTTCCATCTATATATAATATTTATATATGGAAGATTATTTGACAAACATTTTTAAAGATATTAAATTAGATGAACATCAAAAGAAAGCTATCTTAGATGAAAGTAAATATCAAATGATAATTGCAGGTGCAGGTAGTGGTAAAACAACTACTATTGCAGCAAAAGTAAAATATTTAGTTGATATAAAGAAAGTTGAACCAGAAGAGATATTGTTAATATCTTTTACTAATAAAGCAGTCTTTGAGTTAAAAAGCAAAATAGAAAAAGAGTTTGAAATTGAAACTAATGTTCTTACTTTTCATAAATTGGCTCTTTTAATTCTTAGGGATGTCGGTTTTAATTATCAAGTTATGAGTGATACTTCTTTGGTTTTTAAACAATTTTTAACTGAATATATAAAAAATAATGGCGTAGGAAAAACTTATAAAATTGTTTCTAAGTATGTTTCCAGAAAAGCATTGCGTGTTAAAAACTTAGAGATGGAACAATTTTTAAAATTAAAAGATGTGATTGAACAAATTAACTATTTTTATGACGGTAGAAAGTTAAAAATCAACAATAAACATAAGAAATTTATTGCTTTTGCTGGTATGTATAAAGAATATTTAAATGCTTATTTAGATAAACATCATTTAATTGATTTTCAAAATATGATTGTTAAAGCCAAAGATAATATTTTTAGGTGTGGTTTGAATTACAAATATATTATTGTTGATGAATATCAAGATATATCGGAAGAAAGGTATGAGTTATTAACTTCTTTAGTTAAAAAGACAGATAGTAATTTAATTGTTGTTGGTGATGATTGGCAAGCTATTTTTGCTTTTGCGGGTTCAAATATTAATCTATTTATGCATTTTCAAAAACAGATGCATGCAACTTGTAATAAAATAATCAATACTTATCGTAATAGCCAAGAATTAATAAATATTGCTGGATCTTTTGTCATGAAAGATGAACAACAAATAAAAAAGCAATTGAAAAGCAATAAACATCTGAAAAATCCTATTTATATACTTTATTATGATAATGATTGGGATAAAGCAGATATACTTTATTTTTTAATAAAAAAACTATATAGCAAAAATCCTCATGATAAAATTCTTTTATTAGGACGTTATAAGTTTGATATTTCTTTTTTGAATCACAGTAAATATTTTAAGGTAATAAATGATGATATTGTTTATGTTGAAAGTCTAAATTTAAATTTAACTTATTTAACAATTCACTCAGCTAAAGGATTAGGGTTTGATCAAGTTATATTATTAAATATGGAACATGGAGAGTATGGATTTCCCAGTTTGAAAAAAGATGACAAACTTTTAAAAATAATTAAAGACTATGATTCTAAAGAAGAGAGAAGATTATTCTATGTTGCATTGACGAGAACTAAAAATCATGTTTTTTTGTTTGTTCCAAAAGCTAAATTTTCTAGTTTTATAACTGAAATAAAAGGGATGAAAGGAGTTGAAGTAATAAAAAAAAGCGATTTATAAAACGCTTTATATATATTTTCAAATATAACATTTATTTTAGTTCATCTATGTTTTGTTTTGTATAAATTTTACGAGTTATAACATTGGTGTTTTTCTTTTTAAATTCAGTATTTAAATATTCATAATAAGTTCCAGGTGCAATGATTCCGTTAATGGCAATAACATTTTTACCTAGACTACCTAATATATGTTCTGCTAGCATGACACAATTTGTTTTAAACACGAAGAATTTTTTATGTGGGCCTTTAGTTATTCTATAGAATTTGGCATTAGCTAGTTTGTATAGATCACTTGATATGTCATGATAATTACCAGCTTCAATTAATCCCATTTCATATAGTTGAAGGTCAGGATAGTATGGTTCGACATCTTTAGTTATTAGATTATTAATGACACGAATAAGCTTGTTTTTTTGAGTTTGTGTTAGTTTAATTCCAAATTCGATTAAATAGCGATCTTGAACAGTTATTTCATATTCCATGTAAGCTTTTTTATCTGCTACAGCGATGATACCATCTCCAATACTATCAAACAACATTCGAGAATGACGATTATAATTACCAAAAGAGTATATTTTGTCATCAAACGCTATTTCAACGTGGCCAAATGTAGCAGTACCTTTGTTAGCTAAATGTACGATGACAAATAAATCGGGAATCTGATTGTTTTTAGTATAGGAAAAATCATCAATAGATTGTTCAGTTTGTAATACATTATTAATAGTTTTTAGCAAAAAGCGAGGGATAAATAGAGTTGCTAATATAGGAAGTGGGATACGAATTGCTCGTTTAATTTTAGTAGAAGTCTTTTTAGGAATTATTTCTGTTATAAAATCGGTTATGTTTATAATTCCTATGCAAATAAAATAAATTCCTAAAAGAAGGCCAACATAACGAGTATTTTTTTCACTGAAAATAATTGTAATACTTAAAATAAAGTTTAATAAAAATTCAAAATAAATTTGAAGTTTACCATTGATTTTAGCAATTCTATAAATATATAGATTAATTAGATGGAGTATAGCGTGACATAAAAAATATAGGCCAAAGAAAAAAACAATGGCAGAAATGAATAAATCAGTATTACTTATAGCAAATACACCAAAGAAAGTATCGATTGCTGTTTTAATTAATTGTTGAATATATTGACTTTTATCTTTTTTGACTAAAACTAAGATGAAGAGACTAATCCCCACAAAAATTAAACCATATGAAATAATGACAATGATAATTTTAAATAGATCGTTAATAGCAAAAATAGCTAAAGCACCAGTTATGATAAAAAAGATACCACTTATTAGTAGAAAAATGGAATTTACTCTTTTTTTTAGCAATTTTACCACCTCTATAAAATTATACTATAAAAACATTTGAAAAAATAGTGAAAAATGTTGAATTATGGATAATTTTTAGTTATAATTAGTTTATGATAAAGGAGTTAGATAATATGGAAAAAATTACAATTTTAAATCCTCATAGAGATTCTTTTGAGGTTGATGTGTTACGTTATTTTGTTATGGGTGATGCCAAAATATTACTTTATACTTTAAATGAGTCTGATGGTGATGGTAATGTTCGTTTATATGTTACAAAGATTGTTGATGGTTTAACTCAAACCTTAACAGATGAAGAATGGACTTTAGTTAAGGCAAGTATAAGAACTATTGTAGCGGAAAATAGAGAAGGAAAACCTTTAACTGTTAGGGATTTAAATTACAAAGAAGTAGAAGGGATTGTTGTCGAACACTTGAAAGTGTTTAAATTAGCAGGAGAAGTTCTTGAAGATTTAGCTGCTAACAAGACTAAGTATGAAGCTGCACCAGCTCCTTCAGTCATTCCTGTTTCGCCAGTTGATGTTGTATATTCACCTAGTTATATTAATCCGCAAGTTGCTAGTAAACAACCAGAAGAATTATCAAGTGTTAATAGTGAATTAAACGTTGTTCAACCAGAACCTCAAGTTGTAAGTCCTAAAGTTATGAGTCAACCAGAAATGCCATCTACACAAGTTGCTTCAATTGATTATAAGGCAATGTATGAAGAGGTGGAAAAGGAAAAGAAAAAGTTAGAAGAAGAAATTCTTGATTTACAAAATCAAACTTTGTCATATCAACTTAAATATGATCAAATTAAAAAGATTCTTGAAGGTCAAAGCTTAGAATAATATTATATTTTAAACTTGATTATGGATTTAAGCACTAAAAGGTGCTTTTTTTGGTGGCTTAAGCATAAACTTTTTTGAGGTGACTTTATGAGAAATGCTTTGTTTTACAAATATGGATTGAGCATTTCTGATATTTATAGGAAAGATAATTATTATTATTTTTTTTATGATGATTTAAAATATATAGTAATGTCTCATGATTATACTTATAAAGATTTAGAATTCAAGCTTTATTTAGCTGATTATTTAAAGTATTATGGCATTAGGGTACATAGTGTTTTAAAAACAAAAGATGGTAATTGGGATTTTTTGTATGAAGAAAAAAATTATATTCTAATGTGTTTAAATTACGATTGGCAAAATGAACAACAAATTACTTTAGATGAAATCATTACTTTTAGTAATAAAACATTTTTACATCATAAGCCTATTTCTTATGCTCAGATTTGGAGTGAAAAGATTGATTATATAGAGTATCAAATGCGAGAAATGGGCAAAGATTATAATCTTATTAGAGATAGTATTGCTTATTTTATAGGCTTAGGGGAAAACGCTATTACGCTAAGTAGTTTTGGCAAATCAGATATTTATTGTGTTTCTCATAATAAGTTATCTTTAGATCCTTTATATTTTTACAATCCGCTTACTTTTATTATTGATATGCGAATTAGAGATATTGCCGAGTTTTTCAAAAGACTCATGTTAGAGAAAAAATTTCAACCATCTTTATTTATGATAGGGATAGAGGGTCTTAATGATGAAGAAATTATTTTATTATATGCACGTTTGTTATTTCCTAATTACTATTTTGATTTGGTAGAAGATTGTCTACTTGATGGTAAAGAAGAAAAACAAATTAAAGAGGTTATTAAAAATAGAGTTTATTTTGAAAAAAACTTTGTTTGGTTATATGACTTATTAGGTTTTTTACCACCTATTGAGTGGTTAGATAAGTTAAGTCAGACAAATGAATAAAATAAAAAAAGCTTTGATGCTTTTTATTCGACATTAACAACTTCTTTTACCGATGGTACTTCTTCTTTAATTGCTGTTTCAATTCCTTCTTTTAAAGTATAATCAAGCATGTAACAATTAGCGCATGCGCCAACAAGTTTGATATATACTATGTTATCTTCATATTTAATAAATTCTAAATCGCCACCATCCATGACTAAAAAAGGACGCAATTTATTTATAATTTCAATAATTTTAGTTTCCTCTTCGTTTTTCTTTTTTTCTTCCACTTTAATCACCAATGCTATTATATAATAATATAGAGTTTTGGTAAATACTTTTTTTGAAGTTATATTTGTGTTATAATTAACTTGAGGTGTGAGAATGACGAGTTATAGCAAGGGAAAGATTGTCAAAGGGACAGTTACTGGAATTGAGTCATATGGTGTGTTTTTGTCATTCGATGATTATTATAGTGGTTTGATTCATATTTCTGAAATATCACATGGATTTGTAAAGAATATTACCGATTACGTTAATATCGGTGATGTTGTCTATGCCAAAATTATAGATGTTGATGAAGAACAAAGTCATTTAAAATTAAGTATTAAAGATATTAACTATAAAGGAAAAAAACGTTCGCCTAGAAGAAAGATCAAAGAAACGAGTTTGGGATTTGAAACTTTGGCTATGAAATTACCTATATGGATTGATGAAAAAATAAAAAATACTACAAAAAATTAATAATATTGTTGACAAAAAAAACTATAAATGTTATAGTTAAATACGTCTACACGTGGGAGATTAGCTCAGTTGGTTAGAGCACCTGCCTTACAAGCAGGGGGTCATAGGTTCGAGTCCTATATCTCCCACCATATATATGCCGAAATAGCTCAATTGGTAGAGCAACTGACTTGTAATCAGTAGGTTGTGGGTTCAAGTCCTATTTTCGGCACCAGTTTGGAGGGGTAGCGAAGTGGTCAAACGCGGCAGACTGTAAATCTGTTCTTTCGGGTTCGATGGTTCAAATCCATCTCCCTCCACCACTTATTTTATTGCCTCGTAGCCAAGCGGTAAGGCACCACACTTTGACTGTGGCATTTCGCTAGTTCGAATCTAGCCGAGGCAGCCATTTTTTAATTGTCCTGTTAGCTCAGCAGGTAGAGCATTTGACTTTTAATCAAAGGGTCACAGATTCGAATTCTGTACAGGACACCATTTGAAAATAAATCCTCTTTAGAGGATTTTTATTTATATAAATGTAAAAGTATAAAAATTAGACAAAAATACTTGTCAAAAGTCATAAAATATTGTATACTTTAAATTGTCTAACGAAATATTGGATGTTTTATTTGCCTGAGTGGCGGAATAGGTAGACGCACAGGACTTAAAATCCTGCGAGGGTTATACCTCGTACCGGTTCAACTCCGGTCTTAGGCACCATAGTGGAGAAATACCCAAGTCTGGTTGAAGGGACCGGTCTTGAAAACCGGGAGGTCGGAAACGGCGCGGGGGTTCGAATCCCTCTTTCTCCGCCATTAATTTTATATCGCGGGGTGGAGCAGTTTGGTAGCTCGTCGGGCTCATAACCCGACGGTCGTTGGTTCAAATCCATCCCCCGCAACCATTTGGTCCCGTAGTGTAGCGGTTATCACGTCTGCCTGTCACGCAGAAGATCGCCGGTCCGAATCCGGTCGGGACCGCCATTTATTTGGCTCTGTAGCTCAGTCGGTAGAGCAAAGGACTGAAAATCCTTGTGTCGATGGTTCGATTCCATTCGGAGCCACCATTTATTTTTTTCTTTTGCGCCCTTAGCTCAATTGGATAGAGCGTTAGACTACGGATCTAAAGGTTAGGGGTTCGACTCCCTTAGGGCGCGCCACGCCGGGAAATAGCACAACTTGGTAGTGCACTTGGTTTGGGACCAAGGGGTTGCAGGTTCAAATCCTGTTTTCCCGACCATTTGTTTATAACCTTCCATAAAATGGGAGGTTTTATAATATGTATAGTTTTTATTTTTTATAATATTAATAATTATAGGTGATTATTATGGATAAAGAATTTTTTGAAATAATTAAAAATATTTTATTGCATCCGGAATTTCAACGCCGCAAATTATTTTTACACCACGAAGGTGAAAGTGTTTATGATCATTGCTTGCAAGTTTCATATTTAGCATATGTGATTGCTAAAAAAGTAGGAGCTAATAAAAAGGATGCAGCGATTGCTGGTTTGTTACATGATTTTTATTTAAAACCTTGGCAAGATAATTATGAAAAGAAATCTTTTTTTAAACAACATGGATTTACACATGCTAAAGAAGCTAGTATAAATGCTAAGAAATGGTTTCCTAATTATGTAAATGAACAAGTTGAAGAAGCTATTGCTAAGCATATGTTTCCTCTTAATCCACAAATTCCTAAATATAAAGTAAGCTATTGTGTGACTTTAGCTGATAAATTGGTTTCAAGTAAGATTATATTGTTTCCTCTAGCGTGGCCTAAATATTTAGGTTTAGCTCGTAAAAGTAAAAAAATTGTATCAATTTCTTATTCTGAAACTAAGACTTATATTAGTAAAGATAAATAATTATTGTAAGATGTTAATAAAATATTAAAAAAAACTTGCCTTTAATAAAATTATGTGATATTATTATTATGCATTTTGCAGATGGGGAATTAGCTCAGTTGGCTAGAGCACCTGCCTTGCACGCAGGGGGTCAAGAGTTCGAGTCTCTTATTCTCCACCATTTGGAAATTAACGAATTTTTTAATTCGTTTTTTTTGTACTTAAGTTTCTTAAAATATAATAAACTTATATTGGTGATAGTGTGTTATTAAGAATGTCTATTTTCTTAATAGGATTTGTCTTTTTAATGAGATATATAATTTGTTTAAATTTATTAACAAGAAGGTATAATTTTTTGTCATATGGCTACTTTATTATTAGGGAAATAAAATATTGGTATTTAAATATAAAGAGAATATTGATTTCAATTTGTTCAACAAGGAGGCAAAAAAATGAATTATGCTTATGACATAATACTTAATTTAAATAATAAATTGTATGATTTTTTTGATTGGAATGATAGTGATCATGTACTACATGTTAAAAAAATTCCTCTATTTAGAGTTTCTAGTAAAGTAATCATGGATTTAACTTATTATAAAGTAATAGTTGAAAAGACTTTTTTACAAAAAATATATCGCAAGACTGAATTATATACTAAAGGATATGTTAATTTTTTGGCTTTGTTTAGTGATGGAGCAAATGCGATTGCGATAAAATTCGATAAACAGGGAATGATTTTACAAAGAAGTAAGTTTTTAATAGATGAAGATATAGAAATAAATAATTTAGCTAGTCATTTGAAACTGAATAGTTTAAATTATCAAGTAATTAAGTTAGATGGTGGACAAAATAATAAGACGAGAATGCAACAAAAATGTTATAATTTTGTTTTTAACAATGTGCGAAAAATTAATAATTTAAGTGAAATAAAGTATTTAAATTACGAGTTGTTTTCAATTAAAAGTGATAGTAAAAAAGTATTGGTTAGTAATCTTAAAAAGCAATTTGATACTAATTATTTAAAAATCTATCAATTTTTTAAACTGATTAATTCAGTTGAGTAGTTAAAATTATTAAGTAAAATATTATTGCATTTGGCTAAATATGTGTGTATAATAATTATGAAATGCGATGATAATAGACAAGTAGATTAAGAAATTCGTTTAAAGCGAGCTATGTTGGTGAGAGATAGTAATAGAATCTTAATTGAATAACACTATTTAGCAGCTTACTGAAATAGTAGTAGGATAAGCCGGTTATGCCGTTAAAGTAATGAGATGTCAGTTATGATAAGAAGGGTGGTACCGCGAATTGCCCCTTTGTGTCATAACTTTTTTTGTTTAAGTTACTGGCTATTTATAAGAAGGAGGTTAAAGTTTATGGAAATTAAACAATTATATGAAAATTTAAGTGAATACAAAAATAAAAATGTTACTTTGGAAGGATGGATTCGTAATCATCGTAAGCAAAAAGAATTTGGTTTTATCGATTTTAGTGATGGTAGTTTTTTTAAGACTATTCAAGTTGTCTATGATAATCAGTTATCTAAATTTGATGAAATTCAAAAATTACATGTCGGTTCAGCTATTAAAGTTAGTGGCTTGATTGTTGATTCACCTGCTTCAGGACAAGATTTTGAATTGCAAGCAACTGATATTATTTTACTAGGAGATTGCCCAGAAGATTATCCAATTCAGCCTAAACGTCACACACGTGAGTTTTTACGTGAACAAGCATATTTACGTCCAAGAACAAATCTTTTTCAAGCAGTTTTTCGCGTTCGAAGTGTTGCGGCTTATGCGATTCATAATTATTTTCAAAGTAGAGGTTATGTTTATTTTCATGCTCCTTTAATAACCGCAAGTGATTGTGAAGGTGCGGGCGAGATGTTCCAAGTTACAACTTTAGATCTTGATAAGATAGCTAAATTAGGAGAAGTTGATTATAGTAAAGATTTTTTTGGTAAAAAAGCATCTTTAACTGTGTCTGGTCAATTAGAAGCTGAAACTTTTGCTTTGGCTTTTAATAAAGTTTATACTTTTGGTCCAACTTTTCGTGCTGAAAAATCTAATACTAAGACACATGCCAATGAATTTTGGATGATTGAACCTGAAATAGCTTTTTGTGATTTAGAAAAACTTATGGAAATAGAAGAAGAAATGTTGAAGTGTGTAATCAAAGAAGTATTAGACAAATGTCCTTTGGAAATGGCCTTTTTTGATAAATTTGTTGAAAAGGGTTTAATTAATAAACTAGAACACGTTATTAATAGTAAGGCAGTAAAAATTGATCATAAAGATGCGATTGATTTATTACTTAAAGCTGATGTTACTTTTGAAAATAAGCCAAAACAAGGAGAAGATTTAGCAACTGAGCATGAAAAATATTTAACACAATATTTCAATAGTCCAGTGTTTGTAACTAATTGGCCTAAAGATATAAAAGCCTTTTATATGCGTATGAATGATGATGGTAAAACGGTAGCAGCTGTAGATTTATTAGTGCCAGGAGCTGGTGAATTAATGGGTGGTTCGCAAAGAGAAGAACGCTACGACTATCTTGAAAAAAGAATGAAAGAAATGAAAATTTCCAAAGAAGGAATGGAATGGTATTTAAATTTACGTAAGTATGGTGGTTGTGTTCATTCAGGCTTTGGAATGGGATTTGAGCGTTTTCTAATTTATATTACTGGTGTTGAAAATATACGTGATGTTATTCCGTATCCTAGAACTCCAGGTAATTGTGATTTTTAAGGAAGTTATGACTTCCTTTTTTTGTATATTTTTATCGATGTTATACAAAATATTAATAGGAGGGTTTTATGAAAAAAATACTTATTTTATTAGTATTACCATTTTTGTTAGTTGCTTGTTCAATTGGAGAGGATATGTCAAATACGCCTACAAGAAAAGTCGAGACATTTTTTTTGAAATATCAATCTTTAGATGAGGATGTTTTAGATGATTTGGATGATATAATTAAAGAAGATGAAAGTTTTAATAATGAACAACGTGAAAAATATAGAGAAATATTTAAAAGACATTATGAAGATTTAAAGTATGACATTAAAGATGAAAAAATTGATGGTGATAGCGCAACAGTTGAAGTGGAAATAGAAGTTTATGATTATTCAAGAGCATTAGCTAGAGCAGAAGCTTATATGAATGATAATCATGATGAATTTTTAGGTGAAGATGGTACTTATGATAATTCTAAGTTTATTGATTACCAATTAAATGAACTAGCAAATGTAGATGAAACGATTATTTATAATTTGAGTTTGAGTTTGCGTAAAGAAAATGATGAATGGGTAATGAATCAACTTACAAGTGTTCAAGAAGAAAAGATTAATGGTATTTACGTATATTAGATTACTCTTATTAAGACAAGCATAAACTTGTCTTTTTTTTCATATTCTTGATTAGGTGAGTTATGAAAAAGGGATTAATTTTATGTATATGTCTATTTTTTATAAATGTTTGTTCTGTTAAAGCTATAAGTGCTGAATGTGTCATTGTTATGGATCAGGATAGTGGGCGTATTTTGTATGAACATAATGCTAATCAAATCCGTAGTGTTGCCTCTATTTCTAAGATTATGACAGGTATTTTAGCTATTGAAAGTGGCAAGTTAGATGATATTGTAACTGTTGATGATGTTATTAAAGAAGCATATGGTTCAGGAATATATATCCAAGTTGGCGAACAAATATCTTTAAAAGATTTAGTTTATGGTCTACTGCTTAGAAGTGGCAATGATGCGGCTTTGATGATAGCTAAATATGTTGCTGGTAGTGTTGATGATTTTGTTGATTTAATGAATGAAAAAGCTATGGAAATTGGTATGAACAAAACAACTTTTAATAATCCTAGCGGTTTAGATGAAGAAGATGGCGGTAATTTGAGTACAGCTTATGATATGGCTTTATTAACTAGTTATGCTATGCGTAATTCAACTTATCAAGAGATAACAAAGACTAAAAAACATATAGTTAAAACAAATATGAATACATATGAGTGGAAGAATAAGAATAAAATGCTATCAATTTATCCTTATGTAACAGGTGGCAAAACAGGATATACCGAAAAAGCTCATCGGACATTAGTGTCAACTGCTACTAAGGATGATACTAATTTAGTTATAGTAACTTTAAATGATGGCAATGATTTTCTTGATCATAAAGAATTGTATATGAAGTATTTTTCTTTGTATAAATCATATGAAATATTATCTATTGGAAGTATCGATATTTTAAATGAAACATATTACCGCCAAGATGAGATCCAAATCAAAGATAGTTTTAAGTATGTTCTTGCTGATGATGAAAAGGATTCAGTTTTATTGAAATTCGAAGTTACGAAATTAAAAAACTATCAAGATGGTGATAAAGTCGGTGTTGTTAGAGTGTTTTTAAAAAATAGAGAGTTATATTGTACTGATTTATATATTCATATTGTCGATGAATCTAAGCCGGGAATTTTACAAAGGATTATAGATTGGTTTAAAAATATATGGTAAATATTATATGGGCTTTTTTTATTATAGTAGGCAGTGTGTTTGCGATTGTAACAGGTAAGACTGATGTTTTAAATGATACTATTTTAACAAGTGCTAAAGATAGTTTAGAAATGCTTTTTAAGATTTTTCCAGTTATGGCACTTTGGTTAGGAATTATGAATATTGCTAGTGTGAGTGGTCTTTTAGCTAAGATAAGTAAAAAATTAAGTCGGGTTTTAGGTTTTTTATTTCCCGAAATTCCCGTTGGAGACGAATCGTTAAGTTTAATCGCTTCTAATATTGTAATTAATATGTTTGGTTTGGGTAATGCTGCAACGCCTTTTGGTTTAAAGGCCATGGCTAGGCTTCAAGAACTAAACAAGAAAAAGGATGTAGCGAGCAGAAGTATGATTACTTTTTTAGTTATTAATACAAGTGGTGTTACAATTATTCCTACAACGGTTATTTCATTGAGAATGATGTATGGAAGTGCAAATCCTACCGAAATCATTTTTGCTAGTGTTTTAGCAACTTCGATAGCGACAATAGTAGGAATAATTATAGATAGGTGGTTAGCAAAGCGACATGATTAATTTAATTTCTAGTTTGTTTATTCCGTTGATGGTTTTAGTTGTTATTTTATATGGATTATATAAAAAAGTAGATATTTATGATGTTTTTGTCGAAGGTGCTAAAGATAGTTTTGATATGATTACTAAGATTTTTCCATGTATTTTAGGGATGCTTTTAGCTGTTAATATTTTATTGAATAGTGGTTTAATAGATTATTTTTTTAATCTACTTAGACCGGTTTTATTTTTCCCTGTAGAAGTATTACCTATGATGTTTTTGCGGCCTGTTTCGGGAACAACCACTCTAGCAATTTTAAATGATTTATTGGCAAACTATGGACCTGATAGTTTTATTGGGCGATTGGCTTCTGTGATACAGGGGGCAACTGATACAACTCTTTATGTTTTGACTTTATATTTTGGGAGTATAGGTATTAAAAAAATTCGTTATTCGCTTTGGGTTGGGCTAGCTGCTGATGTTGCTGGAATTATGGCTGCGATCTTTTTAGTAACCTTGTTTTTTGGTAACTAATCGTGTATAATTATTTTTGGTGATATTGTGGAGAGATTGCAGAAAGTTATTGCGAATAGTGGTTATTGTTCACGTCGCAAAGCAGAAGATGAGATTTTAAAAGGCAATGTACAAGTAAATGGTAAAATAATCAAAGAAATGGGTTATAAAGTTAGTGCTAATGATATAATTATTGTCAATGGTATTAAATTAGAAAAAAGTGATAATGTATATATCCTTTTAAATAAACCGCGTGGCGTTATTACAAGTGTATGTGATGATAAAAATCGTAAAACAGTTGTCGATTTAATAGAGACTGACAAAAGAGTTTATCCAGTTGGAAGACTCGATTATGATACAACCGGGGCTTTACTTTTAACTAATGATGGAGAACTTACTAATTTATTAACTCATCCTAAAAACCATATACCTAAAGTTTATATTGCTAAAGTAGAAGGGATTATTACTGGTAGAGAAATTCATGAACTTGAAAATGGTATTATAATTGATAATAAAAAAACTATTCCAGCAAGAATTAAATTACGCAAAATAGATAAGAAAAAAAATGTTTCTTTAGTGGAAATGACAATATATGAAGGACGCAATCACCAAGTTAAAAAGATGTTTTTAAAAGTGGGATTTCCTGTTTTAAAATTAAAAAGAGAAAAAATTGCTTTTTTAAATGTAAAAAGTTTGAAATCAGGAGAATATCGTTATCTTAATCCTAAAGAAGTTAAACAATTATATAGTTTAACTAAATAATATTTTGAATAAAAAAACACTAAGTATGTTTATATTACTGATATGAACCCCGTTTCTTGGACAAAATAGAAACGAGGTTTTATTATGGGAAAATTAACTTATGAAGATAAAATAAACATATATAATGAGAAAAAAGATGGAAAATCATTATCTTATTTATGTAAA
>CALVXF010000047.1 GCA_944368875.1 uncultured Bacilli bacterium | reverse complement strand
TTAATTTAAAATATTAAAAAAATTAAAAAATATTAATTACTAAAAAAAAAAACAAAATAAAAAGTACTTCTTTTAGAAGTACTTATAAAATAAAAATTTAAACAAGTTTTAATTATTTTGATAATCTAGCAACAATAGATTTTTGGTAACCTGGAACTTCTTTAAGAATTTGTTTAAATTCTTTA
This sequence comes from uncultured Bacilli bacterium, assembly GCA_944368875.1. GTDB lineage: Bacteria > Bacillota_I > Bacilli_A > RF39 > UBA660 > CALVXF01. The sequence goes on along the minus strand of CALVXF010000047.1, from coordinate 2,321 downwards.
AGTTTTTTAAGAAGTTCTTCTTCAGTGAATTCAGATTTAATATAATTTTCTTCTTTTATTCTTATTTCGTTCAGTTTGTGAAAACTCGTTAAATGTTTTTGAAGTACCATGATAAACTATTCCTCTGAATGGTTTATTAGAACTTTCATTTAAAATATTTAAATCCATTTCCATTTATTTGCGGTTTATAAGATTATCAACAAAAATTTCAAATATCTCAGTTTCGTCTTTAGATAAATTTGCGATTTTTGATAATGTAGCGGCTAAATTTTTGCGCATATATTTTTCAGGTAAACCATTTTGATCACCTTCATTTATAGCTAACCATAAAACTACATCTTTTAATTCTCCACTTAAATCAAACTGAATTGCAAGTAATGAATCATTATTAGACTCAAGAATAGGTTTAAAATTTTTAGCTGATAATTTATTATAATTATCATAAAAACGTCCTATACTTTTTTCAGGTAATTCTTTAGATCCTATTACTATTTTTGATAATTCATTATTTGATAAATTATCATAAAGATCTTTATCTATTGGAATTTCATCTTGTATTTTTCGCCAAAAAGCTTCGATGAATATTGTTTCAATTTGAACTTTTGGAACTGTAACCATCTTTTGTAAAAAAGATGGTTCTTGCATACGATTTACACTTTCATTTAAACCTTTTAAAATTTTTTCGTTAAGTTTCATTTTTATTATTTAATGTTAAGCTGTTTTCATTACGTAGACTAAGAATTCAAATGGTGAACCCATATTGGCAGAAGTTGTATCTGCATCTTTATTATTTTGAGATAAGTCAGTAGTAATGCTTGCTCGATTTGAACCATCTTTATAGAAAGAACCTGCAAATTTATCAACGTCAAAATATCCAGCATCATTTGAATCTTTGATAAACATTCCATCTTTTTCTGCAATAGAATTTATAAATGCACCGCCAGTTGTACTCGGTTCTCTACCAAATACTTTTCTCATAGTTGAGGAATTAGATCCGCCACCGTGCATCCCAGTTCCAATACTATAAGAACTAATATAGTTCTTATCATAAAGTGTTTTAAAATCTGTAATCCAGTGATCCCAATCTTGAGGGAATGCTGAACGACATACACTAGAGATATAAGCATCATTATTATTGGTTTCCCAATTAACAGTAGAATATAATATTACTGTATAACGAATTGTTTCATGAGCATTGACTCTATCTGAAAATTCAGTATCTGGCGCCAGTATTTGCAGTCCTCGAGTATTGCCCCCAAAATCATCTTTAATCATAATATAATCTGACCAAGTATGATTTGCTTCATTATATATTTCTTTAATAATTAATCTTCCGGCCCCAGCTCTTACTAATTGTGGAATTCTAATATATCCTTTCAATAAACCAGTCGTTTTAGGAGTAAATGTTAAAGTACAGAAAGCATCGGCAGTTAACCATTGACTAGACTTATAATCTGATATATTTGGCATAGCCTGGTTAGAATAAACATACTGTGTATTAAAATAATAACAGGGCTTTTTAGTACCATTATTATAACAATTAAATTCCTTATAATATGGCAATAAACCTTTATCTTCAGTAAATTCAATATTATAGACATCAGGTTTCATTCTATAGTGTGTAGGACTGATGCAAGCTTTTGAAGGTGATACTAAACCGGTACTTGAAGAATTATTTGGATGATCTAACAATCCATCAAATTCAGAACCATCAGCTATATAGTCAGTAGTCCAAATATTTTCTGCTCGTTCCCAACCACACTTATAATGACACAATACTTCAATAGGATAACCAGAAGGATTTACTACTGTTTTATAATGTGTAAAATTCCAAGTTAATGATATGCCTTCGCCTGATATATAATTTGAAGAATATTTTAACAAATAAGGTAAGCGAATAATACCACTTCCATTAATTAATATAGAATCAGGAAGTCTTTTAGTTGTTAATCTTGTTCCAGAAGTATTATGTGCACAAGCATTAAAATCAAGAGTAACAGGATTATCTGAAAATTCACTTTGTTGTGTACAATGATAAGACCACGCCCCACCTTTAAAAAATCCTGTAAATTGCCAATTTCTATTAACCCAGTCAATTACTAATTCATAAGTTAAAGCACTTGCTGGATTATTATCTTCTGATTGTCCAGGAAATCCACCGCAAGCAGAAATAATAGTTTTAGTAATATTTGAACTCGGTTTATAACTGCCAAAATGATTAAAAAATGTTTTAGATGCAGTGTCAGCTTTATATTGTAATCTAGTATTAGAAACATTTGGAACCCAGTTAGATGCATTTTTATCATCTTGTTTTTTTGCTT
>CALVXF010000046.1 GCA_944368875.1 uncultured Bacilli bacterium | reverse complement strand
TATAACGTGTTCCACCACATACTTCACATGGAACATAAACATCTGGTAAGAAGTGCATTTCAATCTTTTTAACACCATCTCCCCAACATGCTTCACATCTTCCACCTTTAACATTAAATGAAAATCTTCCTTTATCATATCCTCTTATTTTGGCTTCTTTAGTATTCGCAAACACATCCCTTATATCATCAAATACGCTCGTATACGTAGCTGGATTACTTCTTGGTGTTCTACCGATTGGTGTTTGACTAATGTCAATTACCTTATCTATATTTTCTAATCCTTTAATACTTTTATGTTTCCCAGGATGTTCTTTTGCTTTATAAATACTATTACGAGCCGCTTTATATAATATTTCATTGATTAATGTTGATTTACCACTTCCACTAACACCAGTTATACAAGTAAATGTTCCAAGTGGTATTTTAACATTGATGTTTTTTAAGTTATTTTCACTAGCACCTTTAATTTCAATAAATTTTTTATTACCTTTTCTTCTTACTTTTGGTACTTCTATTTTTTCAACACCTTTTAAATAACGTCCAGTTAAACTCTTAGGATCATTCATAACATCTTGTGGTGTTCCTTCACTAACGACATATCCTCCATGGCTTCCCGCTCCAGGACCTATATCTACTAAGTAATCAGCTTGTAACATTGTATCTGTATCATGTTCAACAACAATTAAAGTATTACCTAAATCACGCATTTTTAACATTGAATCAATTAATCTTTGATTATCTCTTTGATGTAGACCAATACTAGGTTCATCTAAGACATATAAAACACCTGTTAATTGGGAACCAATTTGGGTAGCAAGACGAATTCTTTGAGCTTCACCACCACTCAATGTCCCCGCACTACGATTAAGGGTTAAATAAGATAGGCCAACATTGATTAAAAAACTTAGACGTGATTTTATTTCTTTTAAAATAAGTTCCGCAATTTCTTCTTGTTCATGTGTTAGTTTTAATTTATCTAAAAACTCATACATATCACCAATACTAAGTTTCGTCATTTCATAAATATTTTTATTACCAATATAAACGCATAAAACATGACTAGCTAAACGAGCTCCATGACAAGTAGGACATTCTAATTCTGTCATATAGCCTTCAATCCATTCACGAATCCAACCACTCTTAGTTTCGACATAGCGTCTTTCTAAATTCGTAACAATTCCTTCAAAATAATCTTTTGTATTACGAGTATTACCATTTTTAGAAACATATTTAAAGTTTAAAATATCAGGTGAACCATATAGGATAATATCTAATTCATCTTTACTCAAATTCTTGATTGGTTTAGTCATATCAATATTATAGTAATCACAAACGGTTTTGATTTGGGTGTATTGAATATTATCAGTATCATCTAAATTAATAGGTACGATTGCGCCTTCTAATAAAGATTTATTTTTATCAGGAATAAGTAAATCAATATCGATTTTTTGTTTAACACCTAAACCTTTACAATCGGGACATGCTCCATATGGGGCATTAAAACTAAATAGACGTGGTTCAAGTTCTGGTAGACTAAAATTACAGTCAGGACAAGCATAATGTTCACTCATGATTATTTCTTCTAAACCAACAACGTCAATTACAACTTTGCCATTACTTAATTTACTAGCACTTTCAAGTGAAGAATAAAGGCGACTTCGAATATCTTCTTTAATAATCAAGCGATCGATAATAACATCGATATTATGTTTTTTATTTTTCTCAAGAATTATTTCTTCGCTTAAATCATATTCATTATTATCAATTCTAACTCTGACATAACCATCTTTTTTCAAGTGTTCAAGTAAATCTTTTTGCGTCCCTTTTTCACCATGAACAACAGGACTTAAAATTCTAATTTTAGTTCCTGTTTCAAATTCTAAAACTTTATTAGTCATCTCTTCAATACTTTGACTTTTAATAGGTTTATGATGCGTAGGACAATAAGGAACGCCAATTCGCGCATAAAGTAAACGCAAATAATCATATATTTCGGTAACTGTTCCAACTGTACTACGAGGATTTTTATTAGTTGTTTTTTGATCAATACTAATAGCCGGACTTAAACCATCAATAGAATCTACTAAAGGTTTTTCACTTCCACCTAAAAATTGACGAGCATAAGCACTCAAAGATTCAATATAACGTCTTTCACCTTCAGCATATATTGTATCAAAAGCTAAACTACTTTTACCACTGCCACTAACACCTGTCATAACAATTAACTTATTTTTAGGTAAAGTAATATTAATATTTTTTAAATTATTTTCACGTGCTCCCTTAATAATAATTTGATCCATAAACATCACCACATAGTATTATAGCAAAAAAGAGTAACATTAGTCACTCTTTTTAAAAATAAATAATTTACTAAAAATATAATTGCTCACTATAACAACAATATTAATAATAATTTTGGAAATTAGATCATTGATGCTAAGTAAACTTACAAATAAGTACATTAGAACAACTTCCATGCCTAAAGAAATAATTCTAAATTTGAAAAATTCATAAGCTTCTTTTATTAATTCTTTTTTGTTGTTCTTCTTACTTTTAAAAACGATTTGTTTATTTGCAACATATGCAAAAATAACAGCTGCTATCCAAGCGACAATAGTACTTATCATATAATGAAGACCAATAGTTTTAGCAAGTATAGCATATACAACGACATTGACTACAGTTGTTAAAAAACCAACAATCAAGTATAAAATTATCTCTTCGTATTTCATATATAAATCAACAAAGAATTTATTAATCTTTTCATAATAAAAATAGTAAATTATAAAACTTATAAATGATATTATACTCACAATAATACCTATATTTAAGCCTGGTTTTTTAAATACAAATTCAATATCATGTGTCCCTTCGGTTAAAATTAAGCCATTCATCGAATCATAAAGTCTAACAATATCCACTTCTTTGGAATCTACATAAGCATGCCATCCTTCTTCATATGGAATCGAAGTAAATAAAACCGTTTTATCTGATACATCAACAGTTGCTTTGATAGATGTTTCACTAAAAGATGTTACTTCTACATCACTACTATTAAGAGTATTCATTATTTGTTTAAATTTTTCGTAATCAAAACCATAGACATCAGGTGGATCAGTTATTTTAGATTTACCAGTTATTTCATATCTAAAATTTAAAACGTCTCCTTTTTGATAATTATCGATAACTATATAATTACTACTATATTCAAGATCTTCATAATCATATAATCCCAATAATTCATCATTAATGTAAAGCTTAACTGGATTTTTAACATCAAGTTCAATATTACTTTTTATATAAATATCATCGTCTGTATTTAAAGTAATTTGATAATTATTATCATCAATTTTCTTGACATCTTGTTTAATTAATACATCATCATCATAACCTAACATCGTATTTAAAAGTAAATTTTGATATTCAAACATATTGTATTTTTTACTATTAATAAGTTTATTAAAATCTAGAACATTATCATCCACTAAAAACATTATGTCACTGGCATATGGATTTTCATATAAATAGAAATCATCATACATGAAGCCATATAATAAACCACTAAACCTTGATACTTGATAAGTTTCGATTTTATTATAATATTTTTTATCGTATTTAGAAGCGTGATATTTAAGGCCTAATAAAGATGGCACAACAGGAATATTTGAACTATCAAATGTTACAAAATTATTACCCATTTTAAATCCCGCGTTTAAAAGCATGACATTTTTAACTTTACTATAATTAGAATTAAAAGCATTTAATCCATTGTAGTTATATAAGAAAGAATCGTTAGCTGAATAAGGATCAGTTGATTCAAAACGATAAAACTCGTCTTCTGGCAATACTTCTTTTATTTTGGTATTTAATTCTAAAAAATCAGTGTATTCTTCACGAAGACTTAAATCATATCGCCTAATGCAGATAAACCCATTAAAAAATAATTCCGTAGCAACTAATAAAAGTAATAAAAATTGTAATAATATTTTCCTATGTTTATAATTATTAATAATATATAAAATTAAAGCATAAAGACAAAAAAGAACAAATGATGTAAGAATATTAAAATAGTTTAAATAACTATAATCTGTAAACAAATAAAGAAAACATATAATTCCATAAATTAAACTCGCATAAATATATGGTCTTTTTTCTTTAGGTAAATTAAGAAAACTACGAATTGCGAGAAAAATCAAGAAAAAGACAATCAAATAAGAGAAACGAAAATGTAAACCGATAGGAAAAGAAAAAGCATTCCAAATACAATAGAAAATACCGCATGTTATAGATAAGAAAAAGATGAAAAGAACAACTAATGATAATCTTTTTTCTTTTTTCTTAGTTTTAGAATTTAAAAAATATAAAAGGACAAGAACAAAAACCAATATACTAGCGTATAAATATGCTCCGTTTAAAGTTGTAATATTTTCATCGTTACTACCAATAAATAGTTTTGAAAAAGTCCCAATAATATCTATAAAACCAATATAGTTTTCTATTTGAGCATAATTCATACGACTATTTGAAACAGAAAAATAAGTAGGAATTAAAATAAAACAAGTCATTAAACCAGAAAACAAAGAAGCAAAACCAAATATTAATAAACGATCAATAATCGTCTTTCTATCTTTTTGCCAGTTATATTTGTTAAAAAGACGATAAATAAAATAAATAACTGAAAACAAACATATCATGTATCCCATATAATAATTTGATACGATTGCTAGAAATAAAAAAATACCATACCACACAAATTTTCTATCATTAATTAAATTATCGATTTGATGCATAACTAATGGCAATAAATATATAGCATCAAGCCATATTATGTTGAAATAATAACTGATATTAAAAGCCATCAAACCATAACATAAGCTAAATAATAATTTATAGTTATTGTGCAATTTTAAAAAAGTCTTATCAATATAAAAATACATCGTCAAACTAGCTAAGGCAAGTTTGAAAAAAACAATTAAATATAGAAAATCAGGTAAATTAAGTTTATCAAAAAAAACAACTAATAAATTAAATGGACTAGTTAAATAATAAGTAATGGTTGAAAAAACCTCACCACCAATACTATTGCTAAAAGAATAAAAAATGGATTTTCCTTCTAATAAAACATCTTGCCAAAATGATAAAAAAGGCAAATATTGAGCTTGCATATCACCATATAATATAGTACCATGTCCTAAAAAAACAGATTTAATCGCAAATATAAAAAACAAAATAATTATGGGTATTAAAAAGGCTAAGAAATAGCCATAATATTTTTTAAAAAATCTTTTCATACATCACCTATATTTTATCTTTCTCTGTTTCTTTTACTATGTAAATAGGACGTTTTTTAGTCTCTAAATAAGTTTTAGATAAATATTGTCCCATGATGCCTAAGCAACAAAGTTGAACACCACTTATTAAAAACATAATACATACTAAAGAAGGCCAACCACTTGTCGCATCACCCCAAATAAGTGTTCTAACAATAATAAAAATAATAGCTAATATGCAAAACAAAATACCAAAAATAAATGATAAAGCTAAAGGAAAAGTAGAAAAAGCCACAATCCCTTCTAAAGAATATTTAAATAGTTTCCAAAAAGACCACTTTGTTTCACCCGCAATACGTTCTACATTTTCAAAAGGTAACCATTTGGTATTAAAACCAACCCAACCAAAAATACCTTTGGAAAAACGATTATATTCTTCCATTCCAACAATCGCATCAACCATTTGGCGTGTCATTAATCTAAAATCACGTGCCCCATCGACAATATCTGCTTTAGATATTTTATTTATTAAACGATAAAAAAGACGCGCAAAAAAACTACGAATAGGTGGTTCTCCTTGACGAGATACTCGCCTTGTTGCAACACTATCATAATCTTCAGTTGTAATTATATGATACATCTGAGGAAGCAAAGATGGTGGATCTTGTAAATCAGCATCCATAATGCAAACAAAATCACCTTTTGCTTCTTTAAGCCCTGCATACATTCCCGCTTCTTTACCAAAATTACGTGAAAAGGAAATATAACGTACACGTTTGTCTTCTTTTGCTAGTGCTCTTAAAATTTCTAAAGTTTTATCTTTAGAACCATCATTTATAAAAAGAAATTCAAATTTATTATCTTTCATTTCTTTGGCGACTTTACATATCTCTTCATAAAAATAAGGTAGACTTTCTTGTTCATTGTAACAAGGAACTATCACCGATATTAGTTTTGCCATATTATCACTCCAATAATATTATACAATAAAAAAAAAGTAAGAACAACTTACTTTTTTTAGTTACTTGCACTTAAACTACCGTCAGCTTGAACTGTGAAAACAGTACTTCCAACTTGAACAATTGAACCTGTTCCAATAACACCATTTTCATCAATTATTAGACTAACACTTGTAGGTTTTTTACCACTAACAATTGAACCATGGACAGTTGTTAAGTATTTACTTCTAATACTAGTTAAATCAGCTGTTGGATTACTAACTAATTCTAGAGAAATTTGGTATTCTACAGCATCAAGATAACGATTTGCAGTTTCTCTGTCAGCTCCTTTTTGTGCATCATCAATTACCCCCATAATAATAGGTGTTGCAATTAAAGCAATAATTGCTAAAATGACGATTACAGCTAATAATTCAATTAAAGTAAACCCTTTTTTTGCCTTCATCTTCTCTTCCCTCCTATATTATTTACAAAATAAATATATCACACTTATAGTTTATAAGTCAACATTTAAAAAAAAACTTTACAAACTATTACAGTCTTATTATTTTCAAAAAATATTTTTTTATACAAAAAAAAGCTAAAGCATTGCTTTAACTTAATTTTTTATTAATAATATCTAATTGTTGTTGTTCATCTTTTAAGGTGTTTCTTTCATTTTCAACTAGATGAGCTGGAGCTTTAGAAACATATCCTTGATTAGATAATAGATTCTTTCTTCGAGCAATTGATGCTTCTAATCTTGTTTTTTCACATCGCAATTGTTCTAATTCTCTTTCCCTATTCGCACTATTATCATAATATAGTGTAATTAAAGCTTCATCAATATTAATATCTAAAGTATCTAACTCTTGATTAGAATATTGTTCTTTAATTTCTTTTGGTTTTGTTAAACGCATTAAAACATCAATATTATTTAAAACTAAATTACTTTTGGAAACTAATATATATTCTTTAATATTATTTTCTAGTTTAAAACGTCTTATTCGCGTAATTAACTCAATTAAATTATCAGTATCTATATTTTTAAATTTAAATTCTTTATTTTCTTTAGGATAAGAACTAATCATAATTGATTCATCGTGAATAGGTAACATCAAATATATTTCTTCAGTTACAAATGGCATAAAAGGATGTAACATCTTTAATATATCTGTAAGAACTCTAAACAATACTGTTTTTGTAGTATTATTCATATTGATTTTAGCAAGTTCGATATACCAATCACAAAAATCATTCCAAACAAAACTATATATTTCACTTCCAACAACATTGAACTCATATTTATCCATATGTTTTCTAACTGTTTTAATTGTATTATTAAGTTTATTTAAAATCCATTTATCACTATTATTTAAATTAGAATAATCCTCTACTTTATCCCATGATTCTAGATTCATTAAAACAAAACGCGAAGCATTCCATAATTTATTAATGAAATTCCATGTTGATGCAACTTTTTCACTATCATATCTTAAATCCATTCCAGGCGCCGTTGAAGTTGCTAAAAAATATCTTAACGAGTCACAACCATATTCATCAATGACATCAAGTGGATCAACCCCATTATTTAAGGATTTACTCATCTTACGTCCTTCTTTATCACGAATCAAGCCATGGATTAAACATTCTTTAAATGGACGTTTGTGCATAAACTCTAGACTTTGGAAAACCATACGACATACCCAGAAGAAAATAATATCATAACCTGTAACTAATACATTATTAGGATAGTATCTATCTAATAAGTTGGTTTCTTCTGGCCATCCCAAAGTAGAAAAAGGCCATAGAGCACTACTAAACCACGTATCTAAAACATCATTATCTTGAACCCAATCATCGCCAGGAGATTCAATTTGAACTTTAACTTCTTCACCTTTATACCAAGCAGGAATTCTATGTCCCCACCATAATTGACGAGAAATACACCAGTCATGACAATCTTCCATCCAATGATTTAAAATTTTCTCAAAACGTGATGGAACAAAATTAACTTTAGCATCTTTATTTTTTTGATTATCTAAAACTTGTTTAGCTAAAACATCCATTTTAACAAACCACTGTTTTGATAAATATGGTTCAACCATAACATCAGTTCTTTCACTGTGTCCAACATTATGAGTTATTTCTTCGACTTTAATTAACAAACCTTGTTCTTGTAAATCTTTAACTAATTCTTCTCTACAAACAAAACGATCTAAACCATTATATTTACAAGCATTTTCATTCATTGTTCCATCAGGATTAAGACATTTAATTCGCTCTAGATTGTGTCTATTACCTACTTCAAAGTCATTTGGATCATGTGCTGGGGTTATCTTAACAACTCCCGTTCCAAAAGCAGGATCAGCATGTATATCCCCAACAATTGGTATTAATTTATTGACAATTGGTAGTTTAACTTTTTTACCAATAAGATGTTTATAACGTTCATCATTAGGATTAACCGCAACGGCTGTATCACCGAATAGTGTTTCAGGACGAGTTGTTGCGACTTCTAAATAATCACTATTATCTTCTAAATAATATTTTAAATGATAAAAAGCTCCTTTAACATCTTTATAGATAACTTCTTCATTAGATAAAGCTGTCATCGCTTCAGGATCCCAGTTGATAATTCTCTCACCACGATAAATGTACCCTTTATTATATAAATCAATAAATACTTTATTAACTGCTTTACTTAATCCCTCATCAAGGGTAAAACGTTCTTTAGTATAATCTAAACTAAGTCCCATTTTAGCCCATTGTTCATGAATATTATTAGCGTATTCGTGCTTCCAATCCCAAGCGATTTTAAGCCATTCATCACGATCCATGCTTCTTGGATCAATACCTTCACTTTTTAACTTTTTATCTACTTTAGCTTGAGTTGCGATACCTGCATGATCCATCCCAGGAACCCACAAAGCATCATAACCATCCATTCTTTTATAACGAATAATGATATCTTGAAGAGTTGTATCCCAAGCATGACCCAAATGTAATTTACCAGTGACATTAGGTGGCGGAATAACAATACAAAATGGTTTTAAACTTAAATCTCCTGATTCAAAATAGCCTTTTTCTTTCCAATTATTATATTTATTTTTCTCAACTTCTAAATGATTATACTTCGTATCTAACATAATATCACTCTCCTATTTTTGTTTGTAAATATTTATCTATTTCTTCAAAATAATGTTTAAACTTGTCTTTGTTTTTTAATTTCTCATATATATTAGCAAATATTTTATGTTCGTATAAATAATTGTATGAAAAGGAAAACTCCAAATCAAATACAAAACATAAAAAACTAATTATATTATCATTGTTTGTCACTTTTAAATTAGATGATAACAATTGATGATTATCAAAACATTTCTTTACAGCATCTGTAATTTCACTATCATCATCATTAAATTTTATAAATTCAATCACGACGCTTTCTAAAATGTCTAATTTATCAGCATCTCGAATCATTTTAGTAAACAACAAATTTCTTTTATCTAAATTTGGTTGAATACTATATTTATTATGATTAATAATTGCATCATAAATTACTTGTTCTTCTAAGTCTAAATCGACAAATTTTTTTATTTGCTGCTTCTTAATTAATTGATAAGCGCCATAATCACCATGATCAAAAAGCTTATCTTCATATGTGTTATATTTATTTAATTGATAAAATCTGCCATAATCGTGAAATAACCCTATGATAGACGCTAGAAAATAATCGTTAGAATTTTGTTTTAGATATTTAGATAACATCTGCATTCTTTCCATAACACGTAATGAATGATACCATTTATGGTTTATTCTAAAATCATCTTCTTCAAATTGATCTACATATTCTCTATATTTTGCTATTATTTCTTCCATATTTTCCTCCAAAAAAAATCACATCCTACATAAGGACGTGATTACGTGGTACCACCTTAATTTGCTTATAAAGCCTCAAAGTCTTAATGCGACTAACAATATATCTTACTAAACTCAGATATATAACTCCCAAGCTACAAAATAATAATTACTTATCTATTTCCACCAACCATAGACTCTCTATAAATTACTTATTATTTCCTCTTGTTCCCCGTTTTTAATAATATAATTATATGTTTAAAACTTCTTTTTGTCAATAAAAAAGAACGATTAAAATCGTTCTATTTATTAATTTAAAGCATCTTTTAATTTAGATCCAGCTTTAATAGTTGCAGTTACACGAGCAGCAATCTTAACAGGTGCTCCTGTTTTAGGATTACGTCCAGTTCTTGCTTCTTTTTTCTTTGCAGCAAAAGTACAGAAACCTGTTAAAGTAACTTTACCTTCTTTTTTTAATCCTTTCACTACACCATTCATCATAGCTTCTAAAGCTCTTGCTGAATCAGTTTTTGATAAGCCAGTTTCTTCTGCAATATAATCTACTAATTCTTTTTTTGTCATAATATGTACCTCCTATAATTGTTAAGCATATCTTGCTTACACTTAAAGGATACCATTTTCAAAAAGTTTTTGCAATATATTTTAAGCATTTTTAGGCTTTTTTTTGCTTTTTAGATTAATTATTGTGATTGTCATTGGAAAAATATCATTAAAATATTCAAAAATACCACTTGTATTACTAAATTTTATAACCCCACTGCTTATAACAAAATCTGTCTTTTGATAACGATAATGGCCTCTAACATATTTTGGAAAAAAGCCACGACAAGGATCAATTAAACCTCGATTTCCTTTAATAAAAGAAGGAACTAAGCCACCATGTGTATGCCCTGATAAGACTAAGTGATAATTAGATAAAGAAATATCATCATAAATATCTTTTAATCCAAGTGGGGTATGAATAAGTAAAACATTATATTTATCTTTAACTAATGGCATTTTTTTCTGAAAATCAGCAATCATCTTAGCTTTGTCTTTTTCTTTTGTACAATAATATTCAAAAGTAGGATTATAGCCATAAAAACAAATACCTTTATCACAATAGATACTTTGTTCTAACACATGAACATTATTAAAAGAAGATAGAACTTTAATCAAATTAGTTTGAGTAGCTTTAGTTATTTTATGGCCATCACTATTTTTATAATCATGATTACCTAAAACAAGCAAGACTTCACTAATAGTTGCTAATTTCTCAATAAAAGCATAAAAATGATTTATTTCTTTTGTGTTAGAAACATATGCTTGATCTAATAAATCTCCAGCTATACAAATATAATCAGGTTTTTCTAGTTTAATGTTTTTATAAAGTAAATTAAATCTTTTAAGATTATATTTTGGATAAAAGTGAATATCAGAAATCAAAACAATCTTTTTATTCGGACCTTCAATATTATAAATTTCTCTATTTACACGCATAAAACACCTTCTATTACATTATACTAACTTATCTAAAAAAAGCAATCGCTATAAGACGATTGCAAATAAATTTCCACTACCTTTATTAACTAACTTAGATAATGTTTGTTGTAACTTATAACGCACATTTTCTGGTAATAACGATAATTTAGCTTGAATACCTTCTTGAACGATAACATCTAAACTGCGACCAAATATTTCACTTTTCCAAATATTATCATTGTCATTATCTTTCATCAAATAATTAATGAGTTCTTTACTTTGAAGTTCTGAACCTATTATTGGTTCAAAAGTACTTTCAACATCAACCCTAATCATATGTATAGAAGGAGCTACTGCTTTAAGTTTAATACCATAACGACTACCTTGTTTAATAACTTCTGGTGTATCTAGTTTCATATCAGCTAAAGTTGGACTCGCAACTCCATACCCTGTTTGCTTAACCATCTTTAAAGCACCTTTAATTTGATCATATTCTGTTTTAGCCTCACTATATTCCTGGAATAGTGTTAGTAAAGCTGATTTCTTTTTAACATCGATATTTATAATGTCTTTTAAAACCTCATCAAATAGATTATCTGGCGTTTCAAGACGAATCGTAATATTACCCGTAGTCGCATCTACTTCACTTAAATAAGCATTACTTATAAAATCACAATCTTTAAAATGATCTGTAATTAGTGCTGTATCTCTTAGTTTATCCACTTCACATACACTTTCTTTAATTTTATCAACATAATTTTTCTTAAGTGGATGATTGTGCTTTAAACAAGCTACCCAATCTGCTATTTCAACTTTAACATCCATAACTGGGAACTCATATAATGCTTCTCGTAAAATAGAATAAATATCTCTTTCATTCATCTCTAAAACCGAAATTGGTAAAACTGGCACATTATGCTTATCTTGAATACTTTCAGCCAATCTTTCTGTTTCAGGTAAATTAGGATGACTAGAATTCAAAACAACAATAAATGGTTTACCTAATTCTTTTAATTCACTAATTACTCTTTCTTCTGCTTCTTCATAATCACTACGATTTAATTCTCCAATCGATCCATCGGTTGTAATTACGATACCTATCGTAGAATGATCCTTGATAACTTTACTAGTTCCAACTTCAGCAGCTTCAACAAAAGGTATTTCCTCATCATACCATGGTGTTTTAACCATACGTGGACCATTCTCATCTTCATAACCTTTAGCATTAGGTATGACATATCCAACACAATCAATAAGTCTTATATTGGCACTAAAGTCATCAATATTAATTTTCGCAGCTCGACTTGGCACAAATTTTGGCTCCGTTGTCATAATCGTTTTACCTTGAGCACTTTGTGGTATTTCATCTAAGCAACGCTTTTTCTCATATTCATCTAAGATATTAGGGACAACTAAATTTTCAATTACCCTCTTTATAAAAGTGGATTTTCCAGTTCTAACAGCCCCTACTACACCTAAATAAATATCTCCATTTGTTCTCTCAGTGATGTTTTTAATGATTTCTAATTTATTCATATATTCCCTACTTTCATTTTAACTATATGAAAAAATATCATCTTTAGAACAAAAAAGAGAGTATAAAACTCTCAAAACAAATATCATTTTAAAACATATTGATCACTAACAGTTCCACTACCTGAAACAATGCTTACATTTTTGACATACCATGTTGGTCTTACACCATATATTTCAGATACCGCACCATTATCTAAATATCCGATATTATTAACAACTCTTGCATTCGTTGTAGTATAGGCATTCATCATCCAATAACGTGTCGCTAAAGAGGGATTGATATATCAACAAAAACTCTAGTACTACTTGTAGATAGCTCTATATCATTTGCACTAAACATCTCACCAATAATAGGTATTCCTATATTGCCATTAAACATCGTAGCAGTACTTGCATAATCTACTCCATCTCCATACATTGTCATATTGAAATTACGATTGGTACTATCATAATAATTACTATCTAATGTGTTTTTAAATTCTGTTAAGGCTCCTGTATAGATAGAGGCACTTGGCGAAAATGTTGCGCCGTCATTGATGTCAAATTCACTATCTGTATATAAACCATTTAATATCACTTTAGTTCCATTTTGTTCATGTTTTACTATACAGACTAGATATGTACCTCCATCACTTTTTGGGATACTTATATATTCTCCTACTGAAGCATCTGCAACACTTGTTGCATTACTTGTATTTCCTATATATGGCACACTTAGAGTACCATTACCTCCGGTAATGGTGATATCAGAAATATACCATGTGGCACGCACCCCGGCCGCAAGCGACAGACTAGTGTCGCTCAGGTTGCCGTTGTTGTTCACGTTACGGACGTTAGACGCTTTTTTTCGTTCTTACTCCTACAATATTTACTCTATTTCAACGTATATGGTGCGGCAGGAGTACCATTACCTCCGGTAATGGTGATATCAGAGATATACCATGTGGCACGAACGCCAGCCGTGAACGACGTACTACTGTTGTACAGGCTGCCGAGGTTGCGCACGCCACGGCCGAAAGACGCATTATAGGCATTCATCAGCCAATAATCATCACTCATTGTTGGATTTTCTATTTTGGTTTTATCGACAAATGTTTTAGAACTAGTTGTTACATCTATATCATTTCCACTAAACATCTCGCCAGCACTTGGAAGTCCTATATTTCCATTAAACATTGTAGTAGCATTTGCATAGTCTGCTCCCCGTCCATACATTGTCATATTGAAATTACGATTGGTACTATCATAATAATTACTATCTAATGTGTTTTTGAAGTCTGTTAAAGCTCCTGTGTAAATGGTACTACTTGTTGAGAAAGTTGTATTTCTTCCAAAATCACTTTCAGTATATAAACCATTTAAAATTACTTTTGTTCCATTTTGATCATGTTTGACAATTCGAGCTAAATAAGTTCCTCCATCACTTTTATGAACACTTATATATTCTCCGACTGCGATATCTGATACGTTTGTAGCTTCACTTGTATTTCCAATATATGGAGCGCTAAGAGTACCATCACCTTCAGTGATGGTGATATTAGAGATTTCCACGATGGCACGCACCCCGTTCGCATTCGCCGGACTCTCGTAGTACAGGTTGCCGTCGTAGTACACGTTACGGACGTAAGACGAACTATA
>CALVXF010000045.1 GCA_944368875.1 uncultured Bacilli bacterium | reverse complement strand
GATATCGAAGCATTAGGTGTTTTAGATGTTTTAAGAAGAGCTAATATTAATACTTATCTTGTTAGCACAACTAATAATGATATTGTCATTAGTTCACATAATACAAAAGTTGTTTGTGATATGTTATTAAGTAAAGAATTAGAAGAATTTGATATGCTTATCTTGCCTGGAGGGCTTCCGGGTGCAACCAATTTAAGAGACAATCCAGAAGTTATTTCTTTAATAAAATATTTTGATTTAAACAACAAAAAAATAGGAGCTATATGTGCCGCACCTATTGTGTTAGATAAAGCTTTAGATTTAACTAATCGCCATATTACTTCTTATCCTGGTTATAGCTTTAAAAAGGCTATTTATGAAGAAGAAAATGTTGTTATATCAAACAATCTTATTACAAGTAGAGGTCCTGCATTAACACTTGAATTTGCTTATAAAATATTAGAATTTTTAGGTGTTGATAGTAGTTCTATTAAAGAAGGAATGCTCTATTATTTAAGAGAAAAATAAACAGTGTTTGCTGTTTTTTCTTTGTTTAATAAGGATTTTATGATACAATTATATAGAAAACAGTAGGTGATATGATGTATTTAAAGGAAATAAAAGCGCATGGTTTTAAATCGTTTGCTGATAATATAACTATCGAACTTAAAGATGGTATTACAGGTATTGTAGGACCTAATGGTAGTGGTAAAAGTAATATTGTCGATGCTGTTCGTTGGGTTATGGGTGAACAAAGTGTTAAAAGCTTACGTGGTGATAATTCCATGACTGATGTTATTTTCTCAGGTTCTAAAAGTCGTAAGGCTTTAAATGTCGCTAGTGTGACATTAGTTTTTGATAATAGTGATAAATATCTACCACTTGATTTTACAGAAGTATCGATTAAAAGAAGTGTTTATGCTGATGGTACTAATGAATACTATTTAAATGGTGAGAAGTGTCGTTTAAAAGACATCTTTGAAGTTCTTATGGATAGTGGTGTTGAAAAGGAAAGTTTCAATATTATTTCGCAAGGAAAAATTGAAGAAATAATTTCTAATAAACCTGAAGATCGCCGTCTTATTTTTGAAGAAGCAGCGGGTGTTTTAAAATACAAAAAACGTAAAGAAGAAGCTTTACGAAAGTTAGATCGAACACATAATAATATGGAACGCATTAATGATATTATTAGCGAACTTGAAGTTCAGGTAGAACCATTAAAAGTGCAAAAAGAACAAGCTTTAAAATATCAAGAATTAAATAAAGAATTAAAAGATTTAGAAGTTGCCTTAATAACGAGTGACATAACTAAGATTAATAATACTTATCAAAGTAATAAAAAAGAAGTAGAAATACTTAACAATGAATTAATTAGTTTAGCTACTTTAAATAGTAGTAATGAAGCTAAAAGTATGAATTTCAAAAAAGAATTAAATGATCTAAACATAAGTATCAATACTACTTCCCAAAACTTAATAAATAAAAATAGAGAAGTGGAACAATTAAATAGTCAAAAACAAATTATTTTAGAACGTCAAAAATATCAAGTTGATGATGCTAAACTACATGAAAATATTGTCTATTTAACTGAGAAAAGTCATGAATACGAAAACAAACTAAGTAATTTAAAATTAGATAGAGATAATAGACAAAACGAATTAAATAAACTATATAATCAAGTTACTATTAATGAACAAGAAATTCAGAAATTACGTTTTGAAAGACAAAAATTAGAAGCATCTTTAACAAGCATAGTTAGAACCAAAAACCTTAACAACAACAAAATATTAGATTTAAAAGAAGAAATAGATAATAATAGTGCTTTGCCATATGCTGTTAGACAGGTTTTAAATAACCCTAAATTACAAGGTATATATAACACTATTGGGGGAATAATAGAAGTCGATTCGAAGTATGTTTTAGCTATTACAACGGCTCTAGGCTTAAGCACTAACTTTATTATTACTAAAAATAGTGAAAATGCTAAAGAAGCAATTAATTATTTAAAAAATAATAATATTGGAAGAGCTACTTTTTTTCCGCTTGATGTAATTAAACCAAAAGGAATCGAAGAAGATATCTTGACTATTGCATCTCATCAACATGGATATGTTAATATTGCTGCTAATTTGGTTAAATGTGAAAACCTTTATAATAACATTATTAAAAATCAACTAGGAAATGTCATCATTTGTGATAATTTAGATAATGCCAACAGTCTGAGTCGTAAAATAAATAAACGTTATAAAATTGTTACTTTAGATGGTAATGTCATCCATGTTGGGGGATCACTTACTGGTGGCAATGCTGTAAAAAATCATAGTGTTATCAACAACAAATATGAACTAGAAAATTTATTGAATCAAAATAAAGAATTAGATAATGACATAAGTATTTTTGAAGATAAAATAAATGTTCTTGACCATAAGTTAAAGAGCCTTGAAGATAGTAGTTATGTTGTCAATAAAAATAAAATTAATTTAGAAAATACTATTAAAGAATTAGATGATAACATCTTGAACATCAATAATAATTTAAATGAGACTAAAGCTTCCTTAGAAGGAACAAAACATATTGCTAACAACACTTTATCTAGTGAAGAAGAACGTGTTATAAATGAGTACTATTTAAAAGTTAAAGAACGCGATGAAGTAAATAATACACTTTTAAATTTAAATAAAAAACGTGATGATTTAAATGCTTCATTAGAAGAATATGAAGCAAGTATTAAAAGTTCTAATAGTGTTTATAAAGAAAAAAGTGAACGTCTTAAAAACTTAGAAATTGAAGTTAATCGGGCTGACGTTAAATTAGATAATTTACTTAATACTTTAAATGAAGTATATGCTCTAACTTATGAAAAAGCTATGGAAAACTACATTTTAGAAATAGAAGATAATATTGCCCGTACTAAAGTTAATAGTTTAAAAAGACAAATTAAAGATCTAGGTATTGTTAATATTGGGGCAATTGAAGAATATGATCGTGTAAGTACGCGTTATAATTTCTTGCTAAATCAAAAAGATGACTTAGTAAATGCTGAAAATATGTTATTGGAAATTATTAACGAGATGGATAGTATTATGATCAGTGAATTTGCTAAGACATTTGAAATTGTAAACAATCACTTTAAGGAGACATTTAGGGAACTATTTAAAGGTGGTAGTGCTAGTCTAAAACTAACTGATCCAAATAATTTATTAGAAACAGGAATTGAAATAATCGCTTCACCTCCTGGTAAAAAACTAACAAGTATTAATTTATTATCTGGTGGTGAAAAGACATTTACAGCGATAAGTTTATTGTTTGCGATTTTAAAATCAAGACCAGTTCCTTTCTGCATTCTAGATGAAGTAGAAGCTGCTTTAGACGAAGTAAACGTCGCAAGTTTTGGTGAATACTTGCTTAAACTAAAAGATAAAACTCAATTTATTTTAATTACTCATAAAAAGAAAACAATGGAATATGCCGATATCTTATATGGAATTACAATGCAAGAATCGGGAGTATCAAAATTAGTTAGTGTTAAATTAACAGAAAAACAATAAGAGTTGTTTTTCTTTTTTCTTTTTTATGATAAAATGGTATGGATCGGAGTGATATTATGCTAAAAGTCGTAAATTTAGAATTACGTTTTGGAACGCGAACTTTATTTAGTGATGTCAATTTAGAATTTAAAGATGATAATTGTTATGGTGTAATTGGTGCAAACGGAGCTGGTAAAAGTACTTTTTTACGTCTTTTAAGCGGGGAATTAGAATCAACTAAAGGAGAAATAATAGTTGGCAAGTATGATCGTATCAGTGTCTTAAAACAAGATCATAATGCGTATGATGAATATAGTGTTATGGAAACTGTTATTATGGGTAATAACAAGTTATATAGTATTATGAAAGAAAAAGAAACTCTATATAGCAAAAGTGATTTTACTGTTGAAGATGGTATTAGAGTAGGGGAGTTAGAAAGCGAATTTGCGGATATGAATGGTTGGAATGCTGAAGCGGATGCTGCCATTTTATTATCGGGTCTAGGATTAGATAACACTAAACAAGCTAAAATGATGCATGAATTAAAAGATAGTGAAAAAGTAAAAGTTTTACTGGCGCAAGCATTATTTGGCGAACCTGATATCTTACTTTTAGATGAACCTACTAACGGACTTGATTTAGACAGCAAAAAGTGGCTAGAAGAATTTTTAATTGAATATAAACATACAGTTATTGTTGTATCCCATGATCGTTATTTTTTAAACAAAGTATGTACGCATATGGTTGATATTGATTATGGCAAGATTACTCTATTTGTCGGTAATTATGATTTCTGGTATGAATCTAGTCAATTAATTCAAAAACAAATGCGTGATTCTAATCAAAGAAAAGAAGAAAAAATAAAAGAACTACAAGATTTTATTGCTCGCTTTAGTGCTAATGCATCTAAATCGAAACAAGCAACATCAAGAAAAAAACTACTTGAAAAAATAGTCTTAGAAGATATTAAACCAAGTAGTCGTAAATACCCATATATCAATTTTGAATTTGAAAAAGGTTTAAGTAAAGATATTTTAACACTTGAACACATCAACTATAGTATTGATGGTAAAGTTATTTTAAAAAATTTTAGTTTAAATGTAAATCGTGATGATAAGATAGTCTTAATCGGTCAAAATGAAATAGCTAAAACAGCGTTATTTAAAATTATTGCTGGTGAAATTCAACCAGATAGTGGAACTATTCACTATGGGTCTAATTTAAAAATTACGTATTTTCCTAAAAATCATCAAGAATACTTTGAAAATGATTTAAACATGATCGATTGGTTAAGACAATATAGTAAAAATAAAGAAGAAGCTTTTGTTCGTGGTTTTCTAGGTAGAATGTTATTTTCAGGTGAAGAAACTTTAAAACGAGTTAAAGTTTTAAGTGGTGGTGAGAAAGTCCGTTGTATGTTATCGAAAATGATGCTAGAACAAGGAAATTTCTTGCTTCTAGATGAACCTACTAATCATTTAGATATGGAAAGTATTACGGCTTTAAATAATGGATTAGAAAAATATCGTAGTTCTTATATTATAGCTACTCATGATCAACAATTAATCGAAACTGCTAGTAATCGTTTAATTGAAATACTACCTGATGGTAGTTATCGTGATAAATATATGAATTACGAAGAATATATGAATAAATATTATAAAAATTAAAAAACTATCCAACGATAGTTTTTATTTTTTCAGTATTTTTAAAATTCAATTTCGCAACTTCTTTTAATTTATCAAAACCATATTTACTTACTATTTTTCTGCCGGCTTCGTCTACTAAATTAGAAGCTCCTTTCGGTAGAAACATATCAAGTTCTTCACCTAATTTATCGAACTCTTGAATAAAGATATAACGACTAATCAGCGATGCACAAGCAACACTTAAACATTTATCTTCAGCTTTAGTCATAAAAGTTATGTTGCGTTCAACTTTAGGAAGTCCTTTTAAATAATTGTAATAGACAAACTTTTTAGCAAATTCATCAACAATAATATATTCAGGCTCATATTTAGCATGCATATCTAATAGAACTTTATTGTGTAATATAGCTTTAATTTTATTCATGTTAATATCTGCACTATACTTTTGATTATATTCTCTGTTTGATAAAACTAAAGAAGAGTAGGGTATTTTCTTGATAATTTTAGGAACGATTTCCATAATTTGATTATCATTTAATTTTTTACTATCTTTAACTCCTAATTCTTCTAACCACTTAATATCTTGGCGTGATACATAAGCTGCTGTTACGACAATTGGTCCAAAATAATCACCAGTTCCAACTTCATCAGAACCAATACTTGATGCATTATATATCTTTGGATCAATAATTATTTGCTTCTTATCTTTATCACTTTTTTTCTTATCATCACTATTAGTCATTTCAATTTTTTTATCAGGATTTAAATTTTTTTCTATTTGACGCCACATAGCTGCATCAATATCCGCACTAACACCCTGAAAAACAGCTTTTCCTGATTCATATAGTGTTACAACAGTATCTTCACTATCTGCTTGAAAAACGGCATATGGTGGTGTTTTAGGACGCATCGTATCTTTATAGAACTCTTGCATCTTTGTTTTTGTATTTTCACTAACTTTTAATGTTATAGTCATAAGTCACCTCATACATATATTTTATCATAGTTTAGTATATTTTACTTTCTTTTTTGCCAAAATTATAATATAATTTATTATAGAGGTGTGATATGAATATTGTAGATGTTGTAATTATCCTATTAATTGTAATGGGAGCCGCAATGGGATTTAAAAGGGGATTTACGCGTGAATTAGTTGGTTTTATTGGTTTTATCGTCGTTGTAATAGCGTCATTTGCTTTAAAAAACACGGTATCTGTTTGGATGTATGAATACTTGCCATTTTTTAGTTATGGTGGGGTTTTTAAGGGTGTTAGTGTTATTAATATTCTCATCTATGAAGTCGTCGCTTTTATTGTCGTATTTATTGTTTTACAAATATTACTTAAAGTTCTTTTATTTATTACAGGCATATTTGAAAAGATACTTGACTTTACTATTATTTTAGGTGTTTTTAGTAAAATTTTGGGAGCCATTTTAGGAGCCGCTGAATATTTTATTTATGTATTTATTATTCTTTATATATTATCATTACCAATCTTTGATTTTAACTTTTTAAATGACAGTAAATATAAAGATTCTATTTTAAATAATACTCCAATATTAAGTGGATATATCGATAATTCTTTAGTAGTTATTGATGAGTTTGTTGAACTTAAAGATAAATATGAAGTTGCTGGAACCGCAAATGAATTTAATTTAGAAGCTTTAGATCTATTTTTAGAATATAAGGTTATAACTGTTGAAAATGTTGATAAATTAGTTGAAAAGAACAAACTAAACATCGATAATATAGAAAGTGTATTAGGTAAATATAGGGAGGTTTAAGATGGAAATATTACATGCGAATAGTGATAATTTCGAACAATTGATAAATGACGATTTAGTCTTAGTTGATTTTTTTGCTACATGGTGTGGCCCTTGTAAAATGCTATCACCTGTATTGGAAGAAATATCACAAGAGAGAAGTAGTGTCAAAATAGTAAAAGTAGATATCGATAATGAATCCGACTTAGCTCGTCGTTTTGGGGTGATGAGTGTTCCTACTATGATTTTATTTAAACAAGGACAAGAAGTATCTAAACAAGTTGGCTATATGCCTAAAGAGTTGTTAACCAGATGGATAGAATCAAACAAATAGACTGATTAATTCAGTCTATTTTCTATTCATAAATTATTTACTTATACTTGACATTTAATATGTAAAGTGTTAAATTATTAATAGGAGGGTAGATAATATGGATAAGTTACAACTACAAAATCTTTTAAATGAATTAGGTATTTCTAAAGTAAAACTGGCTAAATTTTTAGGAGTATCACGCCAAATGGTTTATAATTACTTGGATTTAGATGATTTAAGTAAATGGCCAAAAGATAAAAAAGTTTTATTACTAAATCTATTAGGAGTTAAATCAGTTGAAGAACTAGATGATATTAAAGTAGATACAGATTATTTACTTGCAGTTGAATCACGTTTAAATAATTTAGTCGAAAATAATAATAATAATTATGATGATACTTCAGGTTTATTTAATGATTTAGAACCTAAACAAAAGCAATTATTATACGATGTAATGGAATTAGTTCATGAAAAACTTGAAAATAACAATAACAATGAAGGATATACTATTATTAAGTATATTTATCATTTATTACAATCAGTTGATAATTCAAAAGAAATAAAATATATGCTTGGTTATATAGCAAAAGCAACTGGCTTTGTAAAACCACTTGATTTCGCTTTCAATGAAGATGAACAATTTGTTTTTGAAAGTATTATGTTCTCTGGTATGGTTTTATACAATGGCGGTAAGTATTCTAAAACAAAAATTGCTGAATCACATAAGCGCTTTGTTAACCATATTGAAAATCGTCTTGAAGAAAGAATTGGTCGTACGCGTAAAATGACTTTATATAAAGAACAAGCTTTAAAAGAACTAGGAATTACTAATTTTAATGAAGAACAAGCTTCATTAGTGTTTGCTAAAATAGCTGAAATTGAATCAAGACAAATAAATTAATCAATATTTCTATTGATTTCTTTATTTTAATACAATTTCCTATAATGTATATTATGTTAACTTGTATAAATGCGTTGGTAACAGTTACCTATTAAAACATGTATGATTATTAAAATATAGTTCATATTATTTATGGGTGATTATAATGAAACGCAAGAAAGTTAATGACAAAGCTAATCATAAGGTTAAGAACTGTCATAACAACAAGAACATTACTTCCAAAGCTAATGATAAACAAATAGGTTTTGATGATAAATCATTCAAGTTAGATGAAGATAATGATCATTCTTTTGAAGTAAGAAATTGTAAATAACCCCAGAAGAGGATTATACCTCTTCTGTTTTTTTATGATATTCATGTAGTGCTTTACTTATTTGATCTGGACAGGATGTTTCTTTTTGTCCACATTTAATTCCTGATAATTTTTTAATAATATCTTCTCTTTTTTGACCTTTTACAAGAGCAGATATCCCTAAAAGATTACCACTACATCCCCCTACTACCTTTAAATCTAAAATAGTGTCATTATCATCAATCGTAAAAATAATTTTTTTACTGCACACACCACTTGGAATATATTGATACGCATGTACACTCATAATCTTTCCTCCTCTATTTTATGTGAAACTAATAATCCCAAAATTATAAAAAAATATGGGGCTACTTCAATAACACTTATATTCGCAAAAGCTGAAATCGCATAACCAATAAAACTAATAAATAAGGAAATATAAAAATTGTCCTTTATTTTTAAACCTCTAATAAAAATAATTAATTGCAATAAACAGTAAAAAATTAAAGCAAAGATACCATTTGTTATCCATATTTGCAAATAGACATTATGAGCTTTGTCAAACACTAATCCAAGATTCTTAGGGTATATTACTTTTACATTATCGATTCCGGCTCCGTAAAGAGAATATTTTAAAGCTTCAGGTAATAAATTCTTCCATAATTGAATTCGCCCATTGCCAAAAGCAGTTACATCAGTTTTATTAGATACAATCATTTCTGTTTCTTTTTTAATATTATAGTTAGTATCTATTTCAATATCATGAACTTGTGCACTTATTTTATTAATGCTAAAGTCAATTATATAAAATAAACTTATAAAAATTATTAAAATTAAGCATATGTGTGAAAAATTAATCTTCTTAAAATAATAGATTATTAAAAATAAAAAAGCAAGTATAAACCCAATCATTGGTCCAGTTGAACCTGCTAAACAGATTCCTATAAAAAATATAATACTATATACTAAATATTTGATTTGTTTTTCAAATAAATATAGAGATGTCGTAATTAAACATAAAATAGTTGTATAACTACCAAAGAAATTAGGGTTACTACATAATCCCATAGCCATATATGGTTTATAAGGATATTCTTTAATAAATGGTAAATCTGTATATACTTGCAAAACTGCATACCCTATTTGAAATAATCCAATATATATAAAAAGATTGATAATTTTATGTTTGTATTTAGAGTTAGTAAGATTTTTAACATTAAGAAAAATCAAATAATAAGCAATTAATGTTAATAAGCCCTCATTACGATGATATTCACCAAAAATAGATATTTGTACATCTTGAGCTAAAACAGTCGAAATAAGGCCTAAAAACGCTAAAATAGAGATAATTATATCGTTATAATCAAAACGAAAATATTGTTTTTTTAATCCATATAAATATGAGGTTAAAAGAAAAGGAATACTAATCCATAAAACGTAGACATGATTAAAAGAAAAAGGATCTTCGATTATTCCTAAAAAATTTAGAATATACGCACAAAATTTTATAAGCGGTAACCCGATCATAATTAAAACAATCAGCATAAAAACATATTTTTCTAGAATATTTTTTTGTTTCATATTATCACCATTATAAATTAACTATGAGGATGAAATTGATCATAATCTTGTCTTATCTTTTGTTTAGAAACATGAGTGTATATTTGGGTTGTCTTAATATCACTATGTCCTAATAATTCTTGAATACTTCTTAAATCTGCCCCAGCATCAAGAAGATGTGTTGCAAAAGAATGTCTTAAAGTGTGAGGACTAAATTTAGTTTTAATCCCCTTTTCCAAGGCTAATTTTTTAATAATCTTAAAAAAACCAACTCGTGACATTTTTTCACCGTGATTATTAATAAATAAATATTCACTGCGCCCTTTAATTAAAAAAGAATCACGATATAGATTAATATATATATTAAGTGCCGTAATTGCATAATCACCAAGCGGAATAATTCTTTCCTTACTCCCCTTCCCCATTGTTCTAATTAAAGCATTAATTAAATCAATATCACTTAATTTTACATTAACTAGTTCACTAACTCTAAGACCTGTTGCATACATTAATTCAAGCATTGCTTTATTGCGAGCAGTATATTTATCATTTACTTCAATATTTAACAAAGTTGTTATTTCATCGTAACTTAAAACACTAGGAATAGTTTTCTTGATTTTAGGTAGTTCGATTAAAGCAATAGGATTTTCTTTAACAACTTTTTCAATCATCAAATATTTATAAAAAGAGCGTAAAACAGTAATATTATGAGCAATACTTTTTTCACTCAACTTTAATTTTTTTAAATGAACTAAATAATCTTTTAATTTTTTAGCATTTATTTTATTTAAATCAGAAGGCATATACTCACTAAAAATTTTTAAATCATTCCGATAAGAAGCTATCGTATTATTACTATATTTTTTTTCAATTAATAAATAATCTAAAAAATTATTAATTTTATCATTCACATTCATCTTACCACCACTTATATTATACCATCTATCTATCTTTTTTCATGTATTTTTGTTAAAATATTATTTAGGTGGTATTATGAATGAACCTTTGGCTATAAAAATGCGTCCAACATGTATTGAAGATGTTATCGGTCAAAAACATCTTGTTGGTAAAAATAAAGTTATATATAATATGGTCAAAAATAAAAAACTATTTTCGATGATCTTATATGGTAAACCAGGGATTGGTAAAACAACAATAGCTTTAGCTATTATCAACGAATTAAATCTTCAATATCGGATGCTCAATGCCGTTATCAATAATAAAAAAGACTTTGATGTTGTAGTTAGTGAAGCCAAAATGTATAATGGTATGGTTGTTTTAATGGATGAAATTCATCGTTTAAATAAAGATAAACAAGATCTATTATTACCTTATTTAGAAAGTGGTTTAATTACTCTAATAGGTATGACTACATCTAATCCATATCATGCGATTAATCCTGCTATTCGTTCAAGATGTCAAATATTTGAATTACATGAATTAGATGATAGTGACATATTAGAAGGATTAAATAAAGTTTTAACTAAAAAAGCTTTACCAAACTTAGAAATTGATGAGAAAAGTTTAAAATACATTTCAAATATTAGCAGTGGTGATATGCGCTATGCATATAATTTATTAGAAGTAGCTTACTACTCTACTAATAATTATAAAGTAAATATGGATGTTTTAAAAAATATCAATAATAAAAAAGCTTTCTTCCATGATAAAAACGAGGATGGTTATTATGATGTAATTAGTGCTTTTCAAAAAAGTATTAGAGGCAGTGATGTCAATGCTGCACTACATTATCTAGCAAGATTAATCGAAGCAGAAGATTTAGATATTATTTTTAGAAGAATGAGTGTTATTGCTTATGAAGATATAGGACTTGCTAATCCTAGTATGGGTCCTAAAGTAGAAGCGTGTATCAAAGCATGTGAACGTTTGGGATTGCCAGAAGCTAGAATTCCACTAGCAGCTGTTGTAATTGAACTTGCTCTAAGTCCTAAATCTAATAGTGCCGAAGTAGCCATAGATCTAGCACTAAACGATATTCGAAATGGAAATGTTGGTAGTGTTCCAAATCATATTAAGACAACAAGCAAAGACTATAAATATCCCCATGATTATCCTAATGCTTTTGTAAAACAACAATATTTGCCAGATAAACTAATAAATAGACGTTATTACCAACCAAAAGAAACAAGTAAATATGAAAAAACACTAAAAGAAATATACGATAAATTAAATAGACTAAATAACTAAAAAAGATTAGAATTTTGATATGAACCCCGTTTCTTGGACAAAATAGAAACGAGGTTCATATCAGATGATATTGATCTTTCCATTAGATTATTGAAAAAATAATCTATTCAAAATAAATAATTTAAGCCAAAATACATATTGTTTATACAACTTATCAGCGGGACGTTACCTTTATCCAAAAAAAATTTTTCAAACTTCCCGAATTTTTGTGTGCATAAATTTGACTTAAATTCTTTTTTAGTATATCATTTTTTATCCTTTTTTTACGGGATTTTATCAATATACTAACTCTTTTTTTATTAACGGGAACTTATATTTAAATTTAACGAACCTATAGTGTGGTTTTTTTGAATCCCTTTGGTTATAGTATTTATATATTGTAACTCTATATTCATATTACAC
>CALVXF010000044.1 GCA_944368875.1 uncultured Bacilli bacterium | reverse complement strand
GATAGTTATTTAGATATAAAAGACTTCTATTGGCTAGCTGATATTTATAGTTCGTCTCTCGTCCGTAGTGTGAACAGCGGCGGCGGGTTGAATTACAACAGTCCGTCGGACTCGGATGGTGTGCGCGCCATTGTGGAAATATCTGATATCACCATCACAGAAGGTGATGGTACTCTTACAGCCCCATATATTGGAAACACAAGTAAAGCTACAAATGTATCAGATATTGCAGTCGGAGAATATATAAGTGTTCCTAAAAGTGATCGGGGAACTTATTTAGCACGAGTAGTAAAACATGATCAAAATGGAACAAAAGTTATTCTAAATGGTTTATATACAACAAGTGCCTTTGGAAGTAATACTACTTTTTCAACAAGTAGTACTATCTATACAGGAGCTTTAACAGAATTTAAAAATAGTCTAGATAGTAATTATTTTGATAGTACTAATCGCAATTTCAATATGACAATGTACGAATATGGAGCAGATTATGCAAATGCTACTACAATGTTTAATGGAAATATAGGACTACCTAGTGTCGGAGAAATGTTTAGTGGAAATGATATAGATGTAATAACTGGTTCCAAAACATTTGTTGATATAAATAAAATATTAAATCCAACCTTAAGTAATTATTATTGGCTAATGAATGCCTATAGTTCGTCTCTCGTCCGTAAGGTGGACGTCTACGGCAACGTGAGCAACTTCAGTCCGTCGTACTCGCTTGGTGTGCGCGCCACATGGTATATCTCTGATATCACCATTACCGGAGGTAATGGTACTCCTGCCACACCATATACCTTAAAATAGAGTAAATAACAGAAGAAAAATTCTTCTGTTTTTATTATTATGAATTGATTTGTAAAATTTGGTAACACTATTTTTAGGGTGAGATATATGGAATATATTTATAAGCGAAGAAGTGTTAGGAATTTTAAAGATGAGGATATTGAGGATAGAGATATTGAGGCAATTATTAAAGCGGGGATGAATGCACCATCTGCTAAAGATAATCAACCATGGAGTTTTATTGTTGTTAAAGATAGAGATACGTTATTTCATTTATCTACTATTAAATTATATGGTAAGATGTTGAAGTCTGCAGCGTGTGTGATTGTGTTAATTGCTAATCCTAAAACGGTGTTTTGGCAACAGGATATGGCAGTTTGTTGTCAAAATATGTTATTAGAAGCTACTTATTTAGATTTGGGTAGTTGTTGGTGTGGTGTTAAGCCACTTGAAAGGGAAGAGAAGAGACTACGTGATTTTTTTAAAGTTCCAGACGATCAATATGTGTTTTCTTTAATAGCTTTGGGTTATTCTGATGAAGAGAAAGAAATAAATGATAAGTTTGATAAGAAAATGATTCATTATGAGGCATGGTAAAAAAAGAAACGTCATTTAGTGACGTTTTTTCCTTGATATGTGTTTCTTTTTACCATTTCTTTATCGATTTCATTTAAGACACAAAATTTTTTTAGTAACCATTTAGGTTCAATTAAGTCTTCTTTTTTAGGGTCTCCTGTTATACGATGGATAACTATTTCAGGTCTCAAGTTTTCTAATTGCTTGATGACGATATCAACATATTCATCACGTGTTAAAATATGAAATGGTTTTTCTTTGTACATGTGTGCGAGAGTTGTATCTTTTACGATATGCAGCATATGTATTTTAATACCATCAATTGGTAGTTTGTTTAGGTATTTAACTGTTTCGATCATCATTTCTTTTGTTTCATATGGTAGACCATTGATGATGTGAACTATGACATTGATGTTTTTTTGTTTTAATTTGTATACCATTTGTTCAAAGTTTTCTAATGTGGAACAGCGATTTATTAAGTTTGCGGTTTGGTTATGGATTGTTTGTAAGCCTAATTCTATTGTTAGATAAGTTTTTTTGTTTAATTGTTCTAGGTAATCTAGGCATTCTTCGGTTATGGAATCACTTCTGGTGGCTATATTTAAACCTACGACATCAGGTAATTTTAAGATGGTTTCATATTTTTCTTTTAATATGTTAAGTGGAGCATAAGTGTTTGTTCTAGCTTGAAAGTATCCTATATATTTAGCATTTGGCCATTTTTTTAGAATCATGTTTTTTATTTCGTTGAATTGTTTTACAAGATCATCTTTAGGGTTACCTGCAAAATCACCACTACCGCTTTTGGAACAATATATACATCCTTTTGTGCCTACTTTACCATCAATATTGGGACATGTGAAGCCAGCGTTTAAACTGACTTTGAATATTTTTGAATGAAATTTATGTTTATAAAAATAGTCGAGGGTATGATATCTTTTGTTTGAGTCACTATATAAAAATTTTTGCACATTAATCACCTTTTTAACAAATTATACCAAAAAATGTGAAAAAATAGTGAAAAAATAGCTATAATGTTTGTATTATTTTGATTTTTTGTTTATAATTATTATGGAAGTGTATTATGCCTTAGCACTTACAAGCATTATTGCTAGATTTATATGAATTCCTAATAATATAGAAAAAGCAGGTGAGAATATGGTAAAAAAAGAAGATGTTAAAAAAAATAATAAACAACATACAACAAAAAACAAAACTAATAATAAGAATAAAAATATAAAAGAGGCAAAAAAATCTAGTAGTAACGTAAAACCAGTTAAAGCAAAAGAGGAAAGACAAATTAAAATTGATGCGAATGCTAAAGGTACTGATTTTGTTGAAGCTAAAGTTAATGCAAATTCCAAAAAATACAACAAGTTTGATTTATTAAAATGGATAGGTGGTCTATTCTTAATCTTAGTAATTCTTACTTGGGTGATTAAAAGTGGTCAGTTTTCTAGTGGTGAATTAGTTTTAAGTGATTACGAATCTCTAGGGATATTAGATTTAATTCGTATTCCTATTAGCACCTTGATCAATTATGCTAATTATGGTGTATTAATACTATTTATTGGTGGATTATATGGTGTTATGAAAAAAACAGGTGTATATGATGCTTTAGTTGCTAAAATAGTTAAATGTTTTGCTCATAGAAGTAAAGTCTTTTTAGCAATTACTGTGACTTTCTTTGGTTTGTTATCATCTTTGACATCATTACAATGGGTTATTATTATTTTAGTACCATTGTTTGTGTCTGTTTTAAGAAACTTACATTATTCTAAGTTATCTAGTTTAATGGCTACAGTTGGTGCTATATTAGTTGGTAATATTGGATGTATTTATGGTTTTAATGTTGCTGGGTATGCCAATTATTATCTAAATTTAGGTGTAAATGATGATATTTTCACAAAAGTTATTTTATTAATTATGTTAATTGTTATATTGACTTTATATATTAATAAAAATAATAAAACAGAAGAATTAGAACAAGAAGAAAGTATTGATGCAGAATTGTTAAAAAAAGGTGAAAAACGTAGTATATGGCCTTTAGTTAGTGTGCTAGGATTAGTGATGGTTTTATTAGTTGTTGCATGCTATAATTGGGAATATGCAATTGGTTTTTCAAGTTTTACTGATTTATATGAAAGTATTGTTAGTAATTATGCTTGGATCAATAATATTATAGGTCAATATTCACCATTTGGTTATTGGAATACTACGGAAATTATTATGGTTTTATTAGTTGCTAGTGGTTTAATAGCTTGGCTTTATAGTTTGAAATTAAAAGATGCTTGTGATGCTTTTGTTTCAGGATGTAAAAAAGCTTTAAGACCAGCTATATATGTTGCTCTAGCAAGTGTTATAATTTACGCTGTTTTAGGAACAAGCACAGGTAATAATATTTATTTTACAATTTCAAATGCGATTTTAGGACTAAGTGAAAGTGTTCATGCTTTAGTAACGAGTTTATTTAGTTTTGTTAGTGGACTATTCTTAAATGATTATTCTTATTTAATAGGCTATATGACTACTCCTTTAACAAGTGTTTATACAGATACAACGATGTATTCGTATATGGCTTTAATTCTTCAAACAATTCATGGTTTTGTTATGTTATTTGTACCAACTAGTTTATTATTAGTAGGTGGATTATCATATTTGAAGATTAATTATAAGGATTATTTAAAATATGTATGGTTGTTTTTATTACAAGTATTAGTTATAAGTTTAATTATATTTGTTGTTATGGCAATGTTTATGTAAAAGAGTTTTCAAAACTCTTTTTCTTTTGGTATAATTGAATAGGTGGTATTATGCTTTATGAAATAGATGATAATGCTTATAAAGTAAATATTGTAAGAAAGAATAATAAAAATATTTATATTCGCATAAATTCTAATTTAGAGATAAATGTAACTTGTAACAAAAAAACGAGTGATCGTGAGATTTTAAAGTTGTTGGATAATAATCAAAAAGCTTTAAAGAAGATGCTAAGTAGACGTGTCAAAGAAAAAGAATATGATGTAGAGTTCTATTATTTTGGTAAAAAATATGATATAATTATTATGTCGACGCTAGATGAGGTTGATGTTTGTGAGGGATATATTTACACGCCTTCGACGAGAATGCTTGATAAGTGGTTAGATAATCAAATCAAGGTTATTTTTTTACAACATTATAATTATTGGTATGAGCGATTTAGTGATAGTATTCCTTATTATCGTTTACGTTATCGTTCGATGAAAACCCGTTGGGGTGTTTGTAATAAAAAAAGCAAAACAATAACTTTAAATACTAATTTAATTAAATATGATATCAGTTGTCTTGATTATGTTATTGTTCATGAACTCGC
>CALVXF010000043.1 GCA_944368875.1 uncultured Bacilli bacterium | reverse complement strand
TATATATCAACCAATCAATAAACTTATTTAAACGTGTTTTATTATTTTTTGTTTCGATAATTATTTTCATGTTTATCCTCCTTATATAATTATATCATACTTAAAAGACATTTTGACCTAAAAACCTTTTTTTAAAATTACAATATTTTTAAATATAGAAGTTTATTATGTGTTAAAATGTATTTAGATGAGAAATTCATCATATAATAAAAAGAGCTTAGAAACGCTCTTTAAAACTACAGTATGTGCAAAGATATTCAACTGTTTTACGATTTTGAAAACCTTGAATAATCTTTTTTGTTTTGGGTTTTTCTAATATTGTTGATAGTGATTCTAAAAATATGTTACCTAAGTTTATTAGACCACTACTATCTAGACAACATGGAACAACTGTTCCATCAGCTAGAATCCCAAAGTGTGTTTTTAAGGCATGACAATAACCTGTTGTGCCTATTTTTTTGGTTTTGGTGTTGGGCCAAGTAAAGATATCATTTTTATTTAGATATATATTTTTTTCTAGTTTTAGATTGTTGTTTTGTTCTATTTGCGAAATATCGAAAGAGTAATATTTTTGTAATTGTTTTAAGATTTCTAGATTATCTTTACTAAAATGATTATTTTTAATAGCCCAAAAACGATAGACAATGTTTATATTATCTTTTGTTTTTAATTTTTCAATTGTGTTTACGATGTTATCGATATATTCTTCTTTTTTAAAACTATGAAGTGATATATTTATTTGTCTTATGGTGTTTTCTTTTAAAAGAATATCTTCTTTTTGTTTTAACAAGCTACCATTAGTTGTAATATTAACCCATATTTTGTTTTTTGTACATATATCTAGTATTTGTTCTAATTTAGAGTGGATTAGTGGTTCTCCTTTAATATGAAGATATATATAATTTGTATATGGTTTTATTTCATCTATTATATGTTCAAATTCTTCTGTTGTCATTTCTCTTTTGGTTTTTGTATCTTTTGAACAAAAGGAGCAATTTTTATTACATATATTTGTAATTTCAATATATACTTTTTTAAACATTATTTATCTCCTTTTAGTTCAAATAAGATATCACGTAATTCCATAGCTCTTTCAAAATCTAGGTTTTTAGCTGCTTCTTTCATTTCAGCTTCAATTTTAATTAATAAATCTACTTTTTCTTTTTTACTTAGTTTTTCTGGTTGTTTTGCTTCAATTTCTTGATTATTAGATATCAATTGTCTTATTTCTTTGATTATCGTTTTTGGTGTGATGTTATGTTCTTGATTATATTTTTGTTGAATTTCTCGACGACGTTTTGTTTCTTTGATTGCGATATCCATAGCATCACTAATTGTATCAGCATACATAACTACTCTTCCTTCACTATTACGAGCAGCACGCCCAATTGTTTGAATTAAACTGCGTTCACTACGCAAAAATCCTTGTTTATCAGCATCCATAATCGCGATTAAACTTACTTCTGGTATATCTAAGCCTTCTCTTAATAGATTAATTCCTACTAAGACATCATATTTCCCAAGACGTAAATCACGGATGATACGCATACGTTCTAAAGTTTTTATTTCACTGTGAAGATAAGCTACTTTGATATCTAGTTTTTTTAGATAAGTAGTTAATTCTTCAGCCATTCTTATGGTTAGAGTTGTAACTAAGGTACGAGCATTATTAGCAATTTGCCTATGAATTTGTTCTATTAAGTCATCGATTTGGCCTTTCGTAGGTTTTACTTCGATGATTGGATCTAATAATCCCGTTGGACGAATTAGTTGTTCTACAACTTTGTTATTGCTTTTAGCTAATTCATAATCTCCAGGAGTTGCGGATACATAGATAGTTTGTTTTAATTTTTTTTCAAATTCTTCAAAATATAGTGGACGATTGTCTTTAGCACTAGGTAATCTAAAACCATAGTCTACTAAAACACTTTTTCTAGCTTGGTCCCCATTATACATCCCTCTAACTTGCGGAATCGTAACGTGGGATTCATCAATAATCATTAAAAAGTCATTTCCAAAAAAATCAATTAGCGTTGTTGGAGTTTCCCCTGGTTGTTTTAAGGCAATATGTCTTGAGTAGTTTTCTACACCACGACAAAATCCTGTTTCACTCAACATTTCCAAGTCATAATTAGTTCGCTCTTTTAAACGTTGATATTCTAGTAGTTTGTTGTTTTCTTTAAAGTAAGATAGTCTTTCTTCTAATTCTTTTCTGATGTTTTCTATAGCTTTTTTTAATTTGTCTTCACTAGTTACGAAGTGCGAAGCCGGAAAGATTGATACTGTTTTTTTATCGTTTAAAACACTTCCTGTTAAAGTATCAAAATCGCTTATACGTTCTATTTCATCGCCAAAGAATTCTACTCTAATTCCTTTGCCGTGTTGGGAGGCAGGAATTAGTTCTAAGACATCTCCCCTAACTCTAAAAGTTCCTCTTTTTAAGTCGATATTGTTTCTTTCATAAAGCATTTCTACTAATTTTGTCAATACTAAGTCTCTATTTATTTCTTCCCCTACTTTTAGTGTTAATACTTTATTTTTATATTCTTCTACTTCCCCTATTCCATATATACAAGATACACTGGCAACAACAATAACATCTCTATAGTTTAATAAAGCTGAAGTTGCGCTGTGTCGTAATTCATCGATCTCATCATTAATAGAGGCATCTTTTTCAATATATGTATCTGTACTAGCGACATAGGCTTCTGGTTGATAATAGTCATAGTAAGACACAAAATATTCAACATGGTTATTGGGAAATAATTCTTTTAATTCGCCATATAGTTGTCCTGCTAAAGTTTTATTATGAGCTAAAACAAGGGTTGGTTTATTTACTTCTTTAATCACGTTCGCAATTGTAAATGTTTTACCACTTCCAGTTACACCTAAAAGAACTTGGTCTTTAACACCATCTTTTATACCCTTAACTAATTTATTAATAGCTTCTGGTTGATCACCTGATGGTTTAAAATTAGATACTAATTCAAACATAAGCTCCTCCAATCTATTAAGATTATAACATGTTATGCATAAAAAAAATCAACAAATGTTGATTTTAAAATATTGATAAAATAATTGCGACAATAACTATTGTTGATAATTTAGTACCTACTATTGAATAAATAAGTTTATTATTGTCTAATTTAATAATTTCTTTAGAAGCTAGTGTTAAAACAATAAGATTCATCAAGCCAAAAGCAATTAAGATAAATAATATAACATAAATAGATATATAGACACCTAATATTGCGATTAAACTTCCAATAATTGTATAGATACTTAATGGTGCGATTAAATTAACTAGTTGTTTATAATTAGTTTTTTGTTTATAGATACTATTTGTAAAAAACAAAAGTAAGCCTGCTTCTAAAAAAGAAATTCCTATAACACCAAGGGCAGTTAAAATAAAATATTTAAAATAATTAACTTCTTCATACATTAAAGTTCCAAATACTGAATCATAAGAACCAAAGAAAAGTCCTAATGTTTCTTTTAATATAGCTATAGTAAATAAGCCAGTAGAAATACCTGCTAGAACAATGAATAATACAGATATTACAAAATTATCTTTTTCGACATATTTTTTCAATGTTTCTACTGGTTTAGTAAGAAAATCAACTGCTATATTTGCTCCCTTTTTTAATGTTTTAGATACTTCTATATTAGTTTGTTCATTGTTTTTTGAACAATCACATACTTCCCCTTCTTTAAGTTTCTTTCCACAATTTGTACAATATTTTGCCATTTTTCATTCCTCCTCATTATTAATATATACTTATTAATTTATATCCATCTTCGTGATTATAGATAAAAGAAAGCATACTTGAATTAGTTCCTTCATATGCCTCATCTGACCAACTATAATTAATACTATAGTCAAAAGAAGCATCAAATGAAACTAATAAATAGCCATCATTACTAACTTCTATGTCAAGATTTTCTATTTCAGTAAAGTTAATTTTATTATATTCATAGTAAGTAGTTTTATATACTGAAATAAGATCTTCATATTCATTTTTTAAAACATCAATGTCTGCTTTACTAGAAAAATAAGTTTTTACTTCTTCAAAATCTTTATTATTCAAAGCACTCGTATAAATATAGTTGATATCAGTTAAAATTTGGTCTGATAATACTTCAAGTACTTCATCTGAAACTTCAGAAGCATCATAATCAATTAAGTTTTCTCCTTCTTCAAAATAGACTTCTGTTTCATATTCAAAGTTAAATGGTGTTTTTACTTTAACTGGATAATAAGAATCAAACATTTCCGCAATTTTATAAATATCAAAATTATTATCTTCTTCATTTTCAACCATTTCAGCATTTCCTAGTTGTTCAGAAGCAATAGTTACAATAGACCCTTTAGGAACATAGATTTCAACATTTTCAATTAAACTAACAGCCTCCATTTGTATATGCCAATCATCAAAGATTAATAATTTTTTATCTTTCGTTTTTACTAAGTTAATATCTATTTCTTCGGTTTCTTCACTACCTTTTAAAATATAACTTATAGTAACTGTTCTAGATAGACCATCATCACTTTTTTCTTCATTTGTTACTTTGTAGTTAATCACTTCAAGTTTATCTACTTCTTCAGCTTCATAAATCTCTTTAAAAACTTGTTTGCTTGTAAATTTACTTGGTTCTATATATAGATATTCATATATTTTATCTGTATCATTAGAAATAACTGCTTCAAAGAATTCTAAAGCTTGTTGTTTTGGTTGATATTTATTGGAACCATACCAATATAGAGAACCTATTGCTATTATTAGTAAAATCCCTACTCCTAACAATACTTTTTTCTTTAAACTAAACTGTTTTTTTTCCTTTTTATGTAATTCGTTACCGCATTTTTCACAAAATTTTGAATTTTCTTGGTTTTCAAACCCACATTTTTCACAAAACATCACAATCACCTACTACATATATTGTAGCACATTTATTTTAAAAAAACATCTTTTAGCTTATCTTTTTCTAACATTTTAATAAAAAATATGCTATATTAATAATATGTAGTATGGAGGATTATTATGAATATTAAAAAAAGCATTAAAAATGTCAATAATTATTATAATTTTCTTGTTTCTTTAACTAAGAAACATTATTTTATAGGCATTACTAATGAATGGATTGTTGACAATTATTATTTACTTGTTGAGAAAAACGAACATATTCTTCATTTTTTAAAAAATAAAAAGCAAAATAAGTATATGTATAAAAATTTTGATATGCCTAAGATGCTACGAACAATTTTGGAAAAGCAAAACTACAAAGTTGACAGTAA
The DNA here is from genome assembly GCA_944368875.1 of uncultured Bacilli bacterium. GTDB lineage: Bacteria > Bacillota_I > Bacilli_A > RF39 > UBA660 > CALVXF01. The sequence goes on along the minus strand of CALVXF010000043.1, from coordinate 20,927 downwards.
TATTTTAGTAGAAAGTATCCAAAATTATTGTAAAGAAAATAATATTGCTTTGATTTATCCTGAAATAGATATTATTCCGATTGTTACAATTATGCTTTTATACGAAAAAGTCAGCTCTATATGTAGTGTTAAAAAAGAACAATTCAAGATGAAAAGACGTGTTGATCGCAATCTTAAAGATATTCAAAAGGATTTAAAACGTCGTAAAAAAATTGTTCTTGCTGATTATTTGCCAGAAGATTTTAATCAAACGGATATCAATTATTTCAACGAACGAATTAAAGATCTAGGCGATGATTCTTATGATATTTTTAAGCAGTTCAATGAATGGTTAGAAGAAAAAAATATTTCACTGCGCAAAAGCATTAATAAAGAGCATTTAGAAAATACGCAAGAAAATATTATTATTTCTAATATTTTTTATAGTATTCGTAAAATCGATGTTATTGAAAATGAAATTCTAGTAAGTGCTTTATCACCTGTTGAAAAAATGCTTAATGAAGATGCTAATTACGCAAATATGACTTTAGAAACAAAGCATATGTATCGTCAAAAAATTATTGCAGAAGCTAGGAAAAAGCATGAAAATGTCAATGATTATGTTAAAAAAATTAAACGAAGTAATTTAGATAATACGATTTTTAAAGAAAAGAAAACGCATAGACGTGTTGTTATATATTTGTTTTTAGTTGCGCTTTTTACTATTTTATTAGCTTTAGGATTAACACCTTTTTTTATAAGTGTTAAGTGGCTTGGTTTTATTATTTTACTTATTCCTTGTAGTGAAATTGTTATTACTTTCTTAAATAAAGTATATATTAGATTATATCGTACTAAGCCATTACCTAAAATTGATTTTGAAAATGGTATTCCTGATAATTGTAAAACAATGGTTGTTATTCCAACAATTGTTAAAAATACAGACAAAGTGGAAGAAGTTTTCAATAAATTAGAAGCTTATTATTTGGGAAATAAATCTGAAAACTTGTTTTTTGCTTTATTAGGTGATGCTTGTGAGACTAAAGAAGAAACTTTTATAAACGATGATGTGATATGTTCTTATGGACTTGAAAAGTGTAAGCAATTAAATGCCAAATACAATAAAGAGATATTTCATTTTGCTTATCGTAGACGTAAGTTTAATAAATCTGAAAATGCCTATCTAGGTTTTGAACGTAAAAGGGGAGCATTATTACATTTCAATGATTTATTACTTGGAAAATTAAAAGAAAAAGAAAAAAAGAATTTATTTTTAGTTCAAACTTTTGATAACTTTAAACACAAAATTAAATATGTTATTACTTTAGATGTTGATACACAACTTGTATTAAATAGTGCTTTAGCTTTAGTTGGGACAATGGCTCATCCTCTCAATAAACCTGTTTTAAATAAAGAAAATACATGTGTTGTTAAAGGGTATGGAATTATTCAACCAAAAGTTAGTGTTGATATTGAAATGACTAATCAATCTTTATTTTCCCAAATCTATGCGGGAATAGGGGGATTAGATCCTTATAGTTCAATTTGTCCTAACTTCTATCAAGATGTTTTTTATGAAGGATCTTTTGTTGGTAAAGGTATTTATGATTTAGAAGTTTATCAAAAAGTCTTAAAAAAAGCTTTACCAAACAATATAATTTTAAGTCACGATTTATTAGAAGGTAATTATTTGCGTTGTGGTTTTGCTGGTGATATCGAGTTGTTTGATGATTTTCCTTCGAAGTTTTTAGTTGATGCGACTAGAAGATCGCGTTGGGCTAGGGGAGATATGCAAATAATTGGCTGGCTTTGGAAAAAGGTTCGAAATGAAGACGGAAAACTAGTTAAAAACCCTATTAATCTATTAGGAAAATGGAAAATATTTGACAATATTAGAAGAGGTTTATTAGATTTTAGTTTACTTTTAATTTTGTTCTGTCTACCTTTTTGTAATGTCTATCCTTATTGGTGGTTAGTCTTTGTTTTAGGAATTGTAATTCTTCCTGTTATTTCTTATATAATGCAGATTTTTTATGTTCAAGATAAAAACAGTAAAAATCTTAGATACTATAATATTATGGCTTTTGGTTATCAAGCATTTGTCTTACGTAGTATTTCTGTTTTTACTTCGATTCCATATAATGCTTATTTATATTTAAACTCTTTTATTACGGCTTTATATCGCATGCTTATTAGTAAACGTCATCTATTACAATGGTTAACAGCTGAAGATGCAGTTAAACAAACAGATACTTCTTTTAAAAATCATGTTAAACAGTTTTGGTTTAATTATGTCTTTGTCTTTTTGTGTATTATTGTTAATTTGCTATATCCAACTCATATAGTTGAAAATATTTTGATTGTTCTTTTATTTTTAATCGCACCTTTTGTTACTTATGTTATAAGTCTTGATTTAAAAGATAAAGAAGTGATTTATGAAGAAGAGTATCTACACAGTATTGCATATAAAACATGGCAATATTTTGCGGATAATTTAACTGTTGAAAATAATTATTTAATTCCTGATAATTATCAAACAAATAGAGATAAATTACAAGATTATAAAACTTCACCAACAGATATTGGACTATCTTTAGTTTCTATTATTGGTGCTTATGAATTAAATATTATTACTAGAGAAAAAGCATTATATTATATTTCTAATATTATTGATACTATTTATAAATTAGATAAATGGCATGGACATTTATACAACTGGTATCGCATCAATTCTTTAGAAGTATTATATCCTCGTTTTATATCATCTGTTGATAGTGCGAATTTTGTTGCTTCTTTAATTACTACTAAAGAGTTTTTAAATAAAATAGGGGAAGAAGAGTTAGGAAAACGCATTAATGATCTTATTCAAAATACTGATTTTAAAGTTCTTTATAGTGATGAAGATGTCTTTAGTATTGGTTATAATGTAGATGAAGGTGTTTTATTACCTTTTAACTATAATAAATTTGCTAGTGAAAGTCGTTTAATCAGTTATGTTGCGATTGCTAAAGGAGATGTCCCTAGTAAAAACTGGTTTAACTTAGATAAAACTTTAACAACCTATAAACATAAAAAAGGATTAGTTTCATGGAGTGGAACATCTTTTGAGTATTTTATGCCACTTTTATTTATTCCTAGTTATGACAATACTCTTATCGATGAAAGCTATGATTTTGCTTATTTTGCTCAAAAAGAGTTCATGAAAGAAATTAATCCTAAGTTACCATGGGGAATATCTGAATCAGCTTATAATGAATTAGATGATGCTCAAAATTATAAATATAAAGCTTTCTCAACTCCATATTTAAAATTACAAGAAGATAATGATAATCGTATTGTTATTTCACCTTATAGTTCGATTTTGGCTTTAACTAAGTTTCCTAAAGATGTTATCAATAATATGAAAATGCTTCAAAAATTAGGTCTTCTTGATAAATATGGTTTTTATGAATCTTATGATACTTATGATAAAACACCAGTTTATGCATATTTTGCTCATCACCAAGGTATGATTTTAGGTAGCATAACCAATTATTTAAAAAATAATGCAATTCAAAACTACTTTATGAGTGATATTAACAACCATGCTTTTGAAATCTTGAGTAAAGAAAAAGTTCAATTAAAACCAATTATTGACTTGAAAATTACGAAATATAAACGTTTCTCTTATGAAAAAGAAGAGTTTGTCAACGATATTAGAGCATTCAGACATCTATCTACGCTTCCTGAATTCTCAGTTCTTTCTAATTCAAAATATAGTGTTTTTATGAATGATAGAGGAAATGGTTTTAGTCGTTATCGAACTATTCAATTAAATCGTTATCGTAAAATTACAGAACAAAACTATGGTATGTTTCTATACATAAAAGATTTAAAAAATCGCAATGTTTGGTGTAATACTTATGCTCCAATTAATAAAATGCCTGAAAAATACGAAGTTGTTTTTGCTTTAGATCGTATGAAATTTATTAGACTTGATGATGAAATAATAACTACTACTGAAATTGCGGTTTCCCGTACACATCATGCGGAAATAAGAAAAATAACTTTTAAAAATACAAGCGATATTGATAGAAAACTAGAATTAACAACATATACAGAACCTATTATTTGTGAAAATATGGATGATATTAGTCATCGTTCTTTCCAAAGTTTGTTCGTCAAAGGAGAATATATTAAAGAAGCTGATGCAATTGTTATGTCACGTAAGCTGCGTGATAAAGACATCAAATATTATTTAGTTAATAGACTTCTTATTATGAATCCTGATGGGAAATATAGTTTTGAAACGGATCGCGCTAATTTTATTGGCCGTAATCATACTGGGGCTAACCCTGTTGCTTTAAACAAAGCATTGTCTAATAAAATAGGTAATTGTATAGATCCTATTATAAGTATTCGTAATCGCATTACAATTAAACCTAATGCTGAGAAAACAGTATATTTTATAAATGGTTTTGGAAAATCAAAAGAACAAGTTTTAGATATTCTTAAAACTTATAATAATCCTACTAATATCGAAGAAAAAGCTTTTGAAATATCTACTATTATGAGTAATGTAACTAATAAACTAGTAAATATTACAGGTAAAGATATGCGTCTTTATAACACGATGTTAAACTACTTATATCAAACTAGTCATATTAGTATTAATGATGTTCGTAGAGAGATTCTAAAAGCTAATAAACTAAATCAAACTAGTCTATGGCGTTTTGGTATATCAGGAGATCGTCCAATTGTTTTTGCTTCAATTAAAACACTAAATAGACTAAATATTATCAAAGAATTACTTCATGCTTTCGAATATTATAAATCTAAATCAATTTTTATTGATCTTATAATATTAAATAGTGAAGATGAAAATGAAAAAGATATTATCGCAAAAGAAATAGAAAATGAAAAATATCACATGTATGCGATTAATAGTTTTCATAAAACACCTGGAAATATCTATATTATTGATCCAAATGATACTAATGAAGATGAAATCACTTTATTTAAAATGACTTCTCGTTTATTTATTGATTGTGATGAATACTATTCTTTAGAAGAATTTGTCAATGAATTACAAAAATTAAATACAATTAGTCGTAGTGAGAACAAGATTAGAGAATTGTGTCTTGATACTGATGTAAATGCTGAAGATTTAGAATTTTATAATGGCTATGGTGGTTTTAGTGAAGATGGTAAAAGCTATATCATAACAAATCAAAATACACCTGTTATTTGGTCAAATATTATTACAAATCCTAATTTTGGTAGTATTGTTTCGAACAATCAAACAGGATTTACTTTTGCTAAAAATAGTCGTGAATATAAATTGACTTCTTGGACATGTGATGCATTGTTAGCTGATTTATCAGAAGGTTTTAAATTCAATGATATTGTTTTAAGTTTTAATAAAAATAAGATAGAGTTTGGTCGTAGTACTTGGATTGGAAAATGGCAAAATCTTGATATTGAAGTACGTCAATTTGTGGCTTTAGAAAAACCTATTAAGTTTTATCGTTTTAAGATTAAAAATAATAATAATAAAATTGAAAATTTAAATATTAAATATTGGTTAAATCCATGTTTGGGTGTTACTGAAGAAAAAACAAGTCGTTATATATTGTGTAATTTTAATCAAGAAGAAAATATTCTAACCCTTCAAAATAAATATAGTATGCATTTTAGTAATATGACAACCTTTGTTTCAAGTACATTGCCTATTAATAGCGCTAATATAAGTAGAATTTTATCAAAAGAAATAGATACTAATGTTATCATTGAACCTGGTGAAGAAAAAGAATTTGCCTTCATGCTAGGAGCATTAGAAAATGAAAATATTGGTTCTTTAGTCAATAACTATCGTTCATTAGAACAAATAAATGAAGAAGAAAACAAAGTTATAACTTATTGGCAAAAAGAACTCAATACAATTCAAATTAAAACACCTGTTAAAAGTTTTGATTATATACTTAATGGTTGGTTAGCATATCAAACTATAAGCTCTCGTCTTTTTTCTAAAGCTGGCTTTTATCAAGTTGGGGGAGCATATGGTTTCCGTGATCAATTACAAGATGCTATGAACATATGTCTTATAAATCCTGATTTGACACGTAAACAAATTCTTTGGAATGCTAAACATCAATTCAAAGAAGGAGACGTTTTGCATTGGTGGCATAAAGACAATATGTTTGGTCTACGTTCTAGTTATAAAGATGATTATTTATGGTTAATTTTCGCAACTTATCGTTATCTTAAAATAACTGATGATTATAGTATTTTAGATTGTGAAGTACCATTTGTTGAAAGTGAACAATTAAAACCTCATGAAATTGAAAAAGGTGTTACTTTTACTTATTCTAATGATTTTACTTCATTATATGAACATTGTAATTTAGCTCTTAATAAAGCATTAAATGAATTAGGTTCTAATGGCTTACCATTAATGGGTGGTGGTGATTGGAACGATGGTATGAACAAAGTAGGGGAAAAAGGGTCAGGAACAAGTGTATGGCTAGGTTTCTTCCTATGTATTATAATTGATTATTTTGTTGAAATAACTAATAAATATAATAAAAATATTGATGTAACACATTTGTTAGCTAGTAAAAAATCATTACAAGATAATCTTAGAAAACATGCTTGGGATGGAGAATATTATTTGCGTGCTTTCTTCGATAATGGTGATAAATTAGGATCAAATGAAAATACTGAATGTAAAATCGATCTTTTATCACAAAGTTTTGCAATCTTATCTAATGTTGCGACAAAAGAAGAAATTCCTTCAATTTTAGATGCTATCGATACAAATTTATTGGATTTAGAAAATCGTATTGTTCGTCTATTAACCCCTGCTTTTAAAGAAAGTAAAAATAATCCGGGTTATATCATGGATTATCCTCAGGGAATAAGAGAAAATGGAGGCCAATATACGCATTCAGTTGGTTGGTATATTGAAGCTTTAATTAAAACAAATAATTATGATAAAGCCTTTTATATATATCAGATGATTAATCCAATTTTAAGAACGGATACTAAAGAAAAGGCCGATCAATATAAATTAGAACCATATGTTATCTCAGCAGATATTTATAGTAATGATGATTTTAAAGCTCGCGGTGGTTGGAACTGGTATACCGGAAGTGCAGGATGGTTTTACTATGTTGGTATTGTTGATATGATTGGTTTTAATAAAGTAGGGGATAAGTTATATATTAATCCCCACTTGCCAAAAGAGTGGTCTAATTATGAAATTAATTATACTTATAGAGAAACTAATTATCATATTGTTGTTGATTTAAAAGGCAAAGAAAATACTATTAAAATCGATGGTAAAAAACAAAAGAGTAATTATATTAAATTAAAAAATGATAAAAAACTACATGAGGTTATTGTTACGATAGGAGGGATAAAATGATTTCACTTGATTTTATATCTTTCCAACAACATAAAGATTTAAGTAAATACGAAGATAAAAAAGAAAAAATTAAAGATTTACTAACAAATAGTCATGAAATGTTAGATTGGTATGATATTGATAAGTGTATTACAGAAGAGGAAATAATAAAAATTGAAACTTTAAGTGAAACTATACGTAAGGAATGCGATGTTTTTCTAGTAATTGGTATAGGAGGATCTTTTTTAGGAGCTAAAGCTGTTATTGAAGCTTTAGGAACTTATTTTACTTCTAATAAACCTGAAATAATTTTTGCGGGAAATAATTTATCTGAAGAATATTTGAATAAATTATTAGATTATATTAGAGATAAAAATGTTGTTTTAAATGTTATTTCTAAGTCTGGTGATACTTTAGAAACTAAAATTGCCTTCAATATTTTATATAAGTTTATTAAAAGCAAATACAACCAAGAAGAAATTAAAAAGAGAATCATTGTTACGACAGATGCAACAAATGGTTCTCTACGTTGGTTTGCTAACGAAAATAATCTAGTCTCACTTAATATCCCAAAACAAATAGGAGGACGCTTTTCTGTTTTAACAACAGTAGGATTGTTACCAATTGCAGTTGCGGGATATAATATTAGAAAACTTCTTAGTGGGGCTAGAAAAAATAATTATGATTCTGCTTTTAAATACGCATGTGTTCGTGATTATTTATATAATCATGGCAAAGTTGTTGAATCATTTACTTATTATGAACCAAAACTAAGTAGTTTTAGTGAATGGCTAAAACAACTATTTGGGGAATCGCAAGGTAAAAATAAAAAAGGTATTCTTCCTATTAGTTGTTTTAATACCCAAGATTTACATTCATTAGGTCAATTTTACCAAGATGGCAATCCAATTATTTTTGAGACAATTATTGGATTAAAACAAAAAGGTATTTTACCTTCTTCAATTAATAATTATATGGTTAGTGATATTAATTCGTTGGCTGTTGAAAAAGTCGCACAAGCCCATTTATTAGCAGGAATTGATAGTAATATTATTTATCTTGATAGTTTAAATGAAGAAAATTTAGGTGAACTTATTTACTTTTTTGAATTAGCAGCAGCCATTGGGGGATATTTATTAGATGTTAATCCTTTTGATCAACCAGGCGTTAACGAATATAAAAGATTATTAAATGAAGCATTGAAATAAAAAAGCTCAGATTATATCTGAACTTTTTTTACTATTTATTATGTTTTGATACTTTGAAAACAACTTGGTAAGTATCTTCTAAATCAATTTCATCTAAATCAACTTGATAACCATATTTTTCAATTGTGTCCGCACAATTTCTAATTGTATTAATTACGGTTTTTAAATCGCCGGCAACATAAGTATTAGTTGGTGGTGTTATTGAAACTGTTGGTTCTTTTTCAATAACTGGCATTTCAGTTATAACTGGTTCTATATTAAGTGACGGAATATCAACTTCTTCTATTTCTTCGATAGCAGGCATTACAACAGGTTTTTCTTCAATTATTTCGCCACTATCTAAATTAACTGGTGTAATTGGTGTTAATTCTTCTTCTTTAATAGGTTCGTTAGTTTCTAAAACAGGAGTGGCTGGTTCCATCATATCAATTTCATTAGTTTCTTCACTAACTGATTCTACTGGTGTTTCAACTATTGGTGTAGTTGGTTCTAGCATATCAACAGCACTAGTTTCTTCTAAAACTGTTGGTGATATCTCATCTTTAGGCATATCTTGATAAAAGTTATCTACGACTTGGTTGTCATTTACTGGTTGCACAAAGTTTTCAGGCATGTCTTGAGTTGGTTGTTCATCGTTTAAAAGATTGAAAAAACGTCCATTAACAAGTGGTGTATCTTGGTCTTCACTAACATTTGTTTCTTGTTTTGGTAATTCTGTTGGTGTTAGTAAATCTTCAACTGGAGCTGTTGGTGTTTGATTAAAAATATCTGAAGCAGTTTGTTCAATTTTGTTAATATCCATAAATCCAGGATTTGTTGTTTGTTCTTCTTGATTATTTAGAAGTACTTCATTTTGATTGTTTTCGTTCATATCTTTTTCCTCTTTCTCTTGTTCAAAATTAATAATTTCTAGTTTTGGTTTTTTATTATTACCTTTAATTTTGCTTATTTCTTCATCTGTTTTGCGAACAGTTAAACGTTCATCGATAATTCTTTTTAACAAGTTTTTTTGATCTTTTGGTTCCAATTTCAATAAAGAACGAGCATGGCGCTCAGAAATTTTTTCATTTAACAAAGCTTCTTGAACATCTTCATGAAGATTTAAAAGACGCATTTTATTAGCAATACTAGCTTGACTTTTACCCAATTTTAAAGCTAATTGTTGTTGTGTTAAATAACCCATATCCAAGATTTTCTTATATGATATTGCTTCTTCAATAGGTGTTAAATCTTGACGTTGGACATTTTCAATTAAAGCTATTTCCGCACTTTCTTTATCATCTAAAGCAACAACAATAGCAGGAATATCATTTTTACCAGCCATCACACTTGCTTTATAACGTCTTTCACCTGCAATAATTTCATAACGATCTCCAATTGGACGAACAACAATAGGTTGAATTACACCATGTTCTTTAATTGATTCAGCTAATTCAGTTATTGCTTTTTCTTCAAATTTAATACGCGGTTGAAATCGGTTAGGTAATATTTCATCTAATTTTAATTGTTGTACTTTTTTGTCAATATTTTCCACGTAAAAACCTCTTTTCTATTCTATAGATATATATTACTATATTTTGGGAAATAATTCAATGTTTTTTGTCGAATTATTTCCCAGAAAATAAAAAAATATTTCCCAAATTGGGAAATATTCTTTGTTTATAAAGGTTTTTTTATGATGCTTTGATATTTCCTAGGAAATATTTTGTTTGTTTCTTTATTCTTTTTAAAAACAACGATAGTTCGATAACTATTTTCAATAGGAAGCGTGAAGTTTTCTTTTTTTATTACTATGACATCTAACTTTTTAATTGCATTTTTTGCTTGCTCTAATTCTTCTTCTACATTGTTAGCTTTTTGGGAAATAAAATATTTTCCAACTTTTACTAGAGGAATAGCATATTCCAATAAAACGTTTATTTTAGCAACTGCTCTAGCAGTTACGACATCATATTTCCCACGATTTTTTATTCCATATTCTTCAATTCGCGCATGAACTGTTTCAATATTTTCTAATTTCAGTTGCTTTATTACTTCATTTAAAAACATTATTCTTTTATTTAATGAATCAACTAAAGTTACATGTATCTTGGGAAATAATATTTTAATAACTAATCCTGGAAATCCAGCACCTGTACCAATATCACACAATGTTTCTATACTATATAAATCAATAGCTTTATGAATAGTTAAACTATCATAAAAATGTTTTAAATATACATCTTCTTTAATAGTTATATTTGTTAAGTTCATTTTTTCATTCCATGATACTAATAATTCATAATATTTATTTAATTGTTTTAATTGTTCTGGAGTTATTTTAATATTTAATTTTTCTACTTCTTTAATGAATTCATTTTCGTTCATTGGCATACTCCTTTTTTAAATAAATAGATAAAATAGAGATGTCTGCTGGATTAACACCACTAATTCTAATAGCTTGTCCAATCGAAGTAGGGCGAATTTCTTTTAGTTTTTGACGTGCTTCACTAGCTAAGTTGTTAACTTTGTCATAATCTATATCACTAGGAATCTTCTTTTCTTCAAGCGCAATCATTTTATTAGCTTCTTTTATTTCCTTGTTTATATATCCTTCATATTTGTTTTGAATAATAACTTGATCTATAATATCTTCACTATATGGTATATCAATAAAGTTTTTGATATGTTCGATAGTAATTTCTGGTCTTTTTAAAAAATCATAGAGACTAATTCCATCTTTAATTAATGGTGTTTTAATTTCTTCTAAATAAGCTAGTGTTTGATTAGTTGGAGTTATTTTATTACTTTTTAAAAGTTGTTGTAATTCTTTAATTTTTTCTTGTTTTTCTTTAAACTTTTGATATCTTTTTTCATCTATTAAACCAACTTGATAGCCATATTCTCTAAGTCTTAAATCAGCATTATCATGACGCAATAATAATCTATATTCCGCACGCGATGTAAGTAGTCGATACGGATCACGAATTCCTTTTGTTACTAAGTCATCAATTAATACACCAATATATGCTTCATTTCGTTTTAAAATTAAAGGTTCTTTTCCTTCTAATTTTAAAGATGCATTAATTCCGGCAATTAAACCTTGACCTGCAGCTTCTTCATAACCACTAGTTCCATTAATTTGACCAGCAGTAAATAAATTACCTATTATTTTCGTTTCTAATGATTGTTTTAATTGAGTTGGCATAATTGCATCGTATTCAATAGCATAAGCATATTTTAATATTTTAGCGTTTTCTAAACCACTTAAACTATGAACCATTTGTTCTTGAACATCATAAGGCATACTTGTTGAAAAACCTTGTAAATATAAATCATCGTAATATAAACTTTCAGGTTCTAAAAATAGTTGATGTCTTTCTTTATCAGCAAATCTAACTATTTTATCTTCTATTGATGGACAATATCTTGGTCCAACACTAGTTATGTCTGTTAAACCACCATACATACTAGCTTTGTTTAAATTGTCTTTAATAATTTGATGTGTTTTAGAGTTTGTATATATTAAATGACAAGGCACTTGTTCTTCTATTTTATATTTTGGTGGATAATCAAAACTAAAAGTATGATATGTTGGATCACCTAATTCTAGTTGCATTTTACTAAAATCAACTGTTTTCTTATCAATCCTTTGTGGTGTTCCCGTTTTTAATCGTATGATTTTAAACCCTAATTTGCGCAAATTATCACTCAAGTGGAGACTTGGTTTTTCACCATGAGGACCTTCTCTTTTTCTTGTGTCACCAACCATAATATCAGCTTTTAAATAAGTCCCTGTTGTTAAAATAACAGCTTGGGAAATAATTTTTTTCCCATTTTCTAATACTACTCCTTTGCATTGATTATCTTCTACTATTAAATCTTCAACCATTGCTTCTAAAATAGTGAGATTTTCTTGATTTATTAGGGTATTTAACATTTCTTTAGGATATGTTATTTTATCTGCTTGGGCTCTTAAAGCTTGAACTGCTGATCCTTTTTTATAATTTAGCATTTTAATTTGAATTAATGATTTGTCAGCGTTTATGCCCATTTCACCACCTAAAGCATCTATTTCCCTAACCACAATACCTTTAGCTGAGCCACCAATAGATGGATTACAAGGCATATCTGCTATATTTTTAATATTACTAGTTATTAGTAATGTTCTATGATGCATTCTACTTGCGGCCAAGGCAGCTTCACAACCAGCATGACCTCCGCCTACTACTATAATTTCATAATCCATTATTGGTACCTCCTATCCTAAGGCTACATCTAAAAACATCATTATAGTAAAACCTATAATTGTCATGATAGCCATTATATCTTTATTTTTATTAAGTTGACTTTCTGGTATAATTTCTTCAACTACCACATATATCATAGCACCAGCAGCTAAACTTAGCAAAATCGGTAATAAAAATCGCATCTTTAAAACTAATATAGCTCCTATAACACCACTAATTGGTTCTACAATACCACTTAAAGATCCAATTATAAAGGATTTTAAACGCGAATTTCCATCTCTTAATAAAGGTAAACTAATCGCACTCCCTTCGGGAAAGTTTTGAATACCAATACCAAGTGCTAGAGAAAGGGCACTTATCAAAGTTACACCATCTAAATTATATAATAATGATCCAAAAGCAACACCAATAGCCATTCCTTCAGGAATATTATGCATTGTTATTGAAAAGAAAAGCATAATTGAACGTTTTACTTTATCATTTTTGATATTTTTCTTTTGGGCAAAGTAGTTATAAATATTATCACCGATAAAGAGAATTAATCCTCCTAGAAAAAAACTAAGGGATACAACTATTACTGTTGGCATTTTTAAATTATCAGCCATTTCAATAGCCGGTGACAATAATGAGAAAAAAGATGCAGCTAACATAATGCCGGCCGCTAATCCTAATAAACCATCCAAAAATGTCTGATTTATTTTTTTACACATAAAAACAATGCTAGCACCTAAAGAAGTTATCATAAAAGTAAAAGTACAAGCTATAAAGGCTTGCCATACTGGAGAAAGTGTTTCAAAAAACTGAAACATATTAGACCTCCTATTTGCCTAAACAAAATTGACTAAATAGTTGATCGATTAATTCTTCTTGATATGTTTCTCCTATTATTTCTCCTAATAAATTCCATATTTCTTTGATATCTATTTCAATTATATCAACTGGTAAATTTTGATCTATTGCTTGTTTTACTTGTTCAATACTTTCTAAACATTTATTTAATATACTTATACTACGAGCATTAGTTAAATAAGTAAAATCCTCTGTTTCTAATTGTTCGAGATTGAACATTTCTTTAATTTTATTTTTTAAAATATCAATGCTTTCTTCATTAATCGTATTTATTGATATTATATTATCTGAAGATATTTTATTCTTATCTAAAACGCTTACTAAATCATTTTTATTGATAATTATAATATGGTTCTTAGATTTTAATTTTTCGATTATTTCTTTATCTGTTTGATCAAATTCTTCATTGTTATTTAAAACATATAACACCAAGTCTGCTTGATTAATCAAGTTAATACTTTTCTCTACACCAATTTTTTCAACTATATCTTCTGTTTTTCTAATTCCTGCTGTATCAATAACATTTAATATAATACCATCAATATTGATTTGTCCTTCAACTATGTCTCTAGTTGTTCCAGCAATATTTGTGACAATTGCTTTTTCTTCATTCAATAGACGATTTAAAATACTACTTTTTCCTACATTTGGTTTCCCTATAATAGCAGTATTAATGCCATTTTTAATTAATTTTCCGTTTTCACTTTCTTTGATTATTTTTTTTATTTTTTCTTCGATAATATTTATTTTAGGAATGATTTTTTCTGTTGTTAAGACTTCGATATCTTCATATTCAGGATAATCAATATTTACTTCGATGTTGGCTAGTATTTCAATAATTTCGTTTCGTAAATTTCTTATTAAATTAGATACTTTACCAGCAACTTGATTAATAGCTAATTGACGTGATTTTTCAGTTTTTGCTTCAATTAAATCCATTATTCCTTCTGCTTCAACTAAATCGATGCGGCCATTTAAAAAAGCTCTTTTAGTAAATTCTCCAGCTTCTGCTAAGCGACATCCATTATTTAAAAGCAATTCTAAAACTTTTTGGGTTGTTGCGATACCCCCATGACAATTTATTTCCACTATATCTTCTTTAGTGAATGTTTTTGGGGCTTTCATAATAGAAACTAAGACTTCATCAACTACTAAGTCATTATTTATTATATGGCCATAGTTAATAGTATGTGATTCTACTTCTTTAAGATTTTTACCTTTAAATACCTTATTTACAATATCGATACTTTCTGGACCACTTACTCTAATTATTGATATTGCACCAATACCTAAAGATGTTGAAATAGCAGCTATTGTATCTTCCATATAATCATCCCTTTCTGTCGTTATTTTACTCTATTTATTCTACTAGGTCAATAAAAAAAAGATATGGTTAACATATCTATTTTTTACGAATTACTACGTATCTATTTGGAGTTTCGCCAAAACTTTCTGTTTCTAAGTCTTCAAAATTAGAAACAACACTATGAACAATACGACGATCATAAGAATTCATAGGATCTAATTTAGCTTCTACACCACTTCTTAAAACTTGTTTAGCAATTTTCTTTATTTCTATTTCCAAATGATGGACCTTTTTAGCTTTATAATTAGATGCATCAACATTTATTTTTACATTTTGACCAACTATCATACTAACTGCTTGACGTAATAAAATTTGTAAGGCATTTAAAGTTCTTCCTTCTTTGCCTATTAAAATAGGATTATTATCAGATACAAGCATTACATTAATAACATCATCACTTTCTTTTATTTCACTATGAATTTCAATGTTCATATTAGTTGCGAGTGTATTAATGTATTCTTTGATATAACTAATAATATCTTCTTTTTTTATAACTTCAAGCAAGACTTTTTTACCTTTGAATAATTTGGCTTTTTGTTCTTCATATTTACAATAGATAAGAGAACTATCGACATTTAAATCATTTAATGCTGCATCTAAAGCTTCTTCTTTTGTTTTTCCTTCATATTTATTTACTTGTACCATTTTTCTTACTCCTTTTTACATATAAGTTTTGAACAATTGTAAATCCACTATTAGTAATCCAATAAAGAGCGATACCACAAGATAAAGTAAATGATGCAAAACCAATCATCATAACAGACATATTACTCATCATCTTCATACTTTCTGCTTGTTGTCCGTTCATAGATGCAGTACTATTTAGTTTAAATGAATAATAACTAGCAAGCGTAACTAAGATAGGAAAGATAATATAATGGATTTGACCATTCATCATCGCCGTTAAAGGCGTTGTTCCTAATTGAAATGTAAGAAATTCTTCTTCAAATAAAATAGGTAAACGATTAAGGGCTTCATAAAAAGCAAAAAATAGTGGGATTTGAATTAGGGCAAAAAGACAACCCGACATTGGATTAATGCCATATTTTTTATAGACCATCAATGTTTCTTGATTTTTATTAATAAGTGATTGTTGATCTTCTTTTCCTTTATATTTCTTTTCTATTTTGTCAATTTCTGGTTTTGCTTCTTTCAATTTTTCTGATTGAAGTGCTGTTTTCTTAGAAAAAGTAACTGTTACTAAACGTAATAATAGAGTAGTTAAAATAACAGCTAAACCACAATTTTTAACTATGACATCAAGATTTATAATTAACCAAGCAAGAGGTTTTACAAAAATTGTTTCCCAAATGCCATCATATCCTCCAGATAGAATATTGAATTGTGAACACTTTGGTAAATCATCAATATCAACTAGTTTAGAAACCTGTTCATCATATTCTTCTTGAGATATTTCTTCTTTTTCTAATTGTTCTTGATATTCCTTAATATAAGCATCATATATCTCATAATAAGTATCTTTCGTTTTTTGATCTTCTGGTTGACATAAAATATTGGATGGTAGATTTTGACCTGTTTCTTCATTTTTAGCTACTTTGTTATCAACATCTTTTAAGTATTTTGTACATCCTGTCAAACTAAATAAAAGAACGAAAATAACGAATAATTTTATATATTTTGTTTTCATATTTTCTCCTTTATAATATCTATTTTATCTAAAGCGACTAATAAATCATTACGCATTGTTTGAAAATCTTTATCCACAATGGCTTTCCTTACCATTATAATACAATTAAAACCATTTTGATAGTCTTTTTCATCTAAGATGTTTTTTATTCTTCGTTTAATTTTATTACGAATAACAGCATTACCTACTTTTTTACCTACAGAAAAACCAAAAAAATAAGAATCACTGTTGTTTCTTTCAACATATATTAAAAAGTCTTTATATTTAAGTGGCGTAGTATTATTAATAATACGATTGTATTCATCATTACTCTTAATTATATGTTTTTTTTTCATAATAACACCTTTTCTATGAAATATTATAATATAAAATAATTAAAAAAACCACTCTTTCAAGTGATTTTCTAGCATGATAAAGACTTACGTCCTTTTTTTCTTCTTCTATTAACAATTCCTGCTTTCATACGAGCCATAAAACCATGTTTTTTACTTTTTTTACGATTATTTGGTTGATAAGTTCTTTTCATTTTAAGTCCACCTCCGAACTAGTTTTCTTCACTGAGATATAATTATATAGATAAATTTAGTAATTGTCAACATAAAAATAGTTGTGGAAATTTTTTTTAAACACATATGTACATTTTTAGTTATCAACTATGTTTTCCACTTATTATTGCTTTTTATGTCATAATTCAAGGCTTTTATCCACATAAATGTGGATATTTTTTTAACATTGTGAATATTCTTTTTTTGTTTTTTCCACATTTTTGTTGAAAACGTCGTTTTTTAGTGATTTTTTAAAGTTTTTTATGTGGATAATTTTGTGAATTATTTTTTTTCCACAATTTTTAGTTTTTTTGCTTTATTTTTAAAGCCTTTTAGTGTAAAATATAGTTGTCTTTTAAAGTGGGGTGATATAGGAATGGATTTAAAAAGTATTTGGACTACTTTTTTAGCCAAAATCGAAGAACAAGTTGCACCAGCTTCTTATGACGTTTGGTTTAAAGATACCATTTTGCACAATATTGAAGATAATATAGCTTATATCATTGTTCCTATGGAAATTCACAAAACCCATCTCGAAGAAAACTATAACAATATTATGCAAGAAATATTTACTGATATAACTGGTTCTATTTTTACTTTTAAATATTTATTAGATGAGGAAATAACTAGTGAAATTAAAGAAGAACCAAAAACTAATGTTATAATGGAAACTAATTTAAATCCTCAATATACATTTGAAAACTTTGTTGTTGGAGAAAGTAATAAATTTGCGCGTGCTACTTCGCTTGCGGTTGCTGAAAAACCTGGTTTTATGTATAATCCTTTATTTATATATGGTAATAGTGGACTTGGGAAAACCCATTTAATGCACGCGATTGGAAATTATATTATTAAAAATAGTAATAAAAGAGTATTATATGTCACTAGTGAAAAATTTGTTTCGGATTTTATAGGTATTAATAAAAAAAATAGTGAAGGTAATAATTTTGATAATGTGGAAATCTTTAAAAGAAAATATCGTGATATTGATGTTCTAATGATCGACGATATTCAATATTTAGGAAATGCTAATCAAACACAACAAGAATTTTTTAACACATTTAATGATTTATATGGGAACAATAAACAAATTATTATTTCTTCTGATCGTTCTCCTGATGATTTAAAACTATTAGAAGATCGTCTTCGTACGCGATTTAATTGGGGCTTAACGATAGATATATTACCTCCTGATTTTAAATTGCGCATGGATATTATCGATAAAAAAGTTGAATCCCATGGTTTAAACATTGATTTTCCACAAGATGTAAAAGAATTTATTGCGAGTAATTGTACAAGTGATATTAGAAAACTAGAAGGGGCTATTACACGAGTTGTAGCTTATGCGACCATGATGAGTGGTTCTAATATTACGCTTGATTTAGCTGTTGAGGCTTTAAAAGATTATTTTACAAAAAGTATTATTTCTAAAAATAAAATAAATCAAGTACAACAATTGGTAGCTAATCATTATAATATATCGGTTGAAGATTTAAAAGGAAAGAAAAGAAGTGCAAACATAAAATCACCAAGACAAATCGCAATGTATATATGTCGTACTGTTTTAGGTGAATCTCTACCTAAAATAGGTAATGAATTCGGTGGGAAAGACCACACTACTGTTATGCATTCTGTGGAAAAGATAAAACAAGAACTAAAAACTAATGAAATTTTAGAAATGGAAATTACAAAAATAGTAAATCAAATAAAATAAGTGGAAAAAAGAAGTTTTAAACACTATTTTCCACTACAACTTTTTATTAATTTTAACTTATATTTAAAGGTTTTTTAAGATTTTCCACATTTTCTACATTAATAATAAAAATATACTTATAAAATAATATAATAAAGGAGTGATTTTAATTATGAAAATAAAAATTAAACAAAGTGTTTTATTAGAAAATTTAAATTATGTTATTAGAGGTATTTCTAGTAAGAATTTAATTCCTATTTTAAATTGTATTAAATTATCTTTAACAAAAGATGGTCTATATCTTATGAGTAATAATACGGAATTAGCTATAAAGAGTTTTATTGATAAAAAAAATATTAGTGATATTTATGAAGAAGGAGAAATAGTTGTTACAGGCCGTTATTTATATGATATTGTTCGTAAATTGCCTGATGAAGATATAAATATTGAATCAGCAGTTGATGATAAATTATTGATATATACTAATAGTTCTTCTTTTAATTTAAATTGTAATAAAGTTGCTGATTTTCCAAAGTTAGAAATGGAAATGCAAAAAAAACCAATATGTATAGATAAAGTTGTGTTTAAAAATATTGTTAATCAAACCGCTTTTGCAGCATCTACTTCTGAAAAAATAAATGTTCTAACAGGTATTAATATTAAAATAACTAATTCTAAATTAGAATGTGTTGCGACTGATTCATATCGTCTAGCGCGAAAACAAATAAATATTAATTATGAAGGTGATGAAATAAATATAATTATCCCTACTAAAAATTTATTAGAAATAATGCGTATGATAAATGATGATTCTAAGGAATTAGAACTACACATATTCAATAATAAAATTATTTTTGTTTTTGATAATAATGTTGTTTTATCTCGTCTTATAAATGGTAAATACCCAGATATATCAAAAGTAATCGCACCTAGTTATTTAGTTACTTTTACATGTGATTATGATAAATTATATAATTCTATAGATCGTGCTTCTTTATTGACTAATGAAGCTAATGATAATACGATAAAGCTACAAACTAAAAAAGATAGATTATTGATATCTTCCAATATTCCTGAAATAGGTAATGTTGAAGAAACTTTAGATATAAATAAAGAAGGCGACGATGATATTATAATTTCTTTTAGTTCTAAATTTGTTTTAGAGGCCCTAAAAGCTTTTACTTCATCTAATATAATGCTTATGTTTAATAATGAAAATACATCTTTTATTATAAGAGATAGTGAAGATGATTCATTAATTCAATTAATAATGCCGAAGAAAACTTATTAAAGTTTTTTTCTTTTTTCGACAAAATTAAACAAATTTTGACAAAAAAAAGTGATATAAGAGTAAGCACTTCAGCACTTTGAAGTTAGAAAGGAATGAATATGCTACAAGAATATGAAATAAATTCTAAAACTTTAGCTATTATTCCCATAGATAATGAAGTTTCTAAAGTTTTAGAAGGCGAAAGTGTTTATTATATAAAAAAGACACCAACTGAAATAATAGATCATAGTTGCCGTTATTTTGGTAGTAGTTATTTGGGACGTTTTGAAGGAACAAAGCATATTTTAGGTTTTAATTATAAGGCACCTATTATTATCGAAGAAACAAAAAGAATTATTTTCTTTCCAACCGCATCACCACGTTTAAGTAATTGTGCTTGGATAAATTTGCACAATATTAAATCATATACAAAAGATTATAAGAAAAGTATCATTTTATTCAAAAATGGTTCAAAAGTACGTCTAGAAATATCCTATAACTCACTTGAAAACCAAATTTTTAGGGCGACAAGATTAGCTGTTCTTATAAATGAGCGAATAAAAAAGAAAAAATGAGTAATTTTACTTATTTTTTTATTTTTTATACCTATTTTATGATATAATATTAAGTAGGTAGTGGAGTATTAATGATGACCTAAAATTGAAAATATCATGCTAAAAATCGCAAAGAGGGTATATTTATGTTTTTTAGAAGTATAAAAATTAGAAATTTTAGAAACTATAAAATACTTGATTT